>URWJ01000006.1 GCA_900551535.1 uncultured Granulicatella sp.
GAGACGGTAGCCCTAGGGTGTTTTTATTAAATTCTCACTTTTTGGGGTCAGTCCCCATCCTCTCTTATTTATTTTCTTCTATGTTTAGAAACACCAATACGGTTGATTGCCTTGCTTAAAGCGATCTTCGCACGTTCAACATCACTCTTCGAACGAGATTCGTCACTAAGTACTTTTTCCGCTTTATCTTTGGCTTGTTCGGCACGAGTTACGTCAATGTCTCTTGCACGCTCAGCCACGTTAGCAATAATCGTTACGACATTATCCCGCACTTCCATTACTCCACCACCGATTGCAATATAATCAGTTGGTGAATCCTCTAAGAATCGTTTCACTCGAAGTGCACCGATTTTTAAAGGAAGCATGATTGGAGCATGATGCGGTAGTATGGTGATTCCGCCATCGACTGCATCGGCACTCACAGAATAGGAACGATGGTTATACACTTTTCCTTCTGGTGTTGTGACAACGACCAGTAATTCATGTTCAGCCATCTTTAGTTTCCTCCATAAAACCCTGCTGCTTTAGCTTTTTTAATTACGTCTTCGATTGGTCCTACGTTACGGAACATATCTTCTGGAATATCATCATATAAACCATCGATAATTCCTTTAAATCCACGAACTGTATCTTTAATTGGAACGTATGAACCAGGTTGTCCTGTAAATGCTTCGGCAACGTGGAAGTTTTGTGATAAGAAGAATTGAATTCTTCTTGCACGGTTTACAATGACTTTTTCGCTATCTGACAATTCATCAATCCCTAAGATGGCAATGATGTCTTGTAATTCACGATAACGTTGTAGCATTTGTTGTACTTTCATCGCTACTTCATAGTGTTCTTCCCCAACAATTTCTGGAGTTAGGGCACTTGAAGTTGAAGCAAGTGGATCCACCGCTGGATAAATCCCTTGTTCTGTTAAACGACGCTCTAAGTTTGTTGTTGCATCTAAGTGGGCGAATGTTGTTGCTGGAGCCGGGTCAGTATAGTCATCGGCTGGCACGTAAATCGCTTGAATAGATGTAATAGATCCGTCTTTAGTTGAACTGATACGTTCTTGTAATTGACCCATTTCAGTTGCAAGTGTTGGTTGATACCCTACGGCAGAAGGCATACGTCCAAGCAGGGCTGATACTTCTGAACCTGCTTGTGTGAAACGATAAATGTTATCGATGAATAAAAGCACGTCTTGTTTTTCCATATCACGGAAATATTCCGCAATTGTTAAACCTGTAAGTGCTACACGCATACGAGCTCCTGGTGGTTCGTTCATTTGTCCAAACACCATCGCTGTTTTAGCAGATACACCTGACTCTTGCATTTCATGGTAAAGGTCGTTCCCTTCACGAGTACGTTCCCCTACCCCTGTAAATACTGAAATACCACCAAGTTCTTCGGCAATATTATGAATCAATTCTTGAATTAATACGGTTTTTCCTACACCGGCACCACCGAATAAACCGATTTTACCACCTTTAAGATATGGTGCTAAAAGGTCAATAACTTTAATCCCTGTTTGTAGAATTTCGTATTGACTGTTTAATTCTTCAAATTTTGGTGCTGGTTTATGGATTTCGTGTCTTGTGAAATCTGCTGGGAATGGTTCCTTCAAGTCGATTGTATCTCCAAGAACGTTGAAGACACGACCTAATGTTTCAGGTCCCACTGGAACGCTAATTGTGCGTCCTAAGTCCACCACTTTCATGCCACGTTGCAAACCATCTGTAGATTCCATGGCGATCGTACGAACTGCACCGTCCCCTAATTCTACAGCAGTTTCCAAAGTAACAGTTGTTTCGCTACCATCATTTGCTGTTTTCACAACTTGTAATGCATTATGAATATCTGGAACGCCTTCTTCTAAAGGAAATACCACGTCTACAACTGGCCCTACAACTTGTAAAATCTTTCCAGTTCTCAATCCATTTTCCTCCTTCTAAAATCCTAATGTTCTTCCAGAGCGGCTGCTCCACCGACAATTTCTGTAATTTCTTGTGTAATTTGCGCTTGTCGTCTCTGGTTCAAATCTTGTGTTAAGTTACTGATTAAATCTTTAGCATTATCAGTTGCACTTCTCATTGCAGTCATACGAGAAGCATGTTCTGCTGATTTGGCATCGATAATGGCTCCGTAAATAAGCGATTCTGCATATTGTGGAAGCAAGATGTCCATAATAATTTCCTTATTTGGTTCGAAAATATAATCCAATTCGTACTCTTTTGCTTCTTCCGCGTCCAAGTCGATAATTGGTAACATTTTTTCAACACGGTAGTTTGATAAAAGTGCGTTTACGTGGTGATTATAGCAAACGTAAAATTCATCAAATTCTCCGTCACGGAACATTTGGACCGCACTTGACACAATCTTTCTTACTTCTTCAAAGGTTGGAATATCTGACACGTCATTAATTTCAAGGCGTACATCGACTCCCATCTTCTTGAAGAAGCGACTTGCAGCATCCCCAATCGTTAAGATGACATATTCATCTTTAGACTGGTGGTCTAACTCTAACATTTCTCTTGTTGATTGGAAAATGGAAGAGTTGTAACTCCCAGCAAGTCCTTGATCAGATGAAATCACTAAGTATCCAGTCTTTTTAACCGGACGTTCAATTAATAAGTCGTGATAATCGATAAAAGAAGTAACTACTTCTCCGTCCTCCGACGTTTCATCGACAACCTCTTCTTTATTGTGATTTGCGTATAGTAAGTGAGTTACAACTTCACGGATTTTTTGAGCGTAGTCTTGATAGTGACGCACTGCTTGCTCTGATTTGGCTAATTTTGCTGCAGAGACCATCTGCATGGCGCTAGTGATTTGACTTGTTTTCTTTGTTGAAACAATTCTCTTCTTTAAATCATTTAAGGAAGCCGTCATTCAGGTCACCTCTCCTTTCTACGCTTATTGAACACGTTCAAATAAATGAATTTGTTTGAAACTCTCAATTACTTTGTAGAATTTCTCTTCATCCGAAATCACATGTTGATCGCGGATTTCATTCAATAAATCTCTATGTTCGCTTTCTAAATGTTGATATAACGCTTTTTCAAATGATTTAATACGGTCGATTGGAATCGCATCTAATAAACCATGTGTTAAAGCAAATAAAATCGATACTTGATATTCGATTGGTAATGGTTGGTGAACATCTTGTTTCAAGACTTCAACCGTACGTTTACCACGATTTAATTTTTGTTGAGTTGCCGCATCTAAGTCAGAACCGAATTGTGTGAAGGCTTCTAACTCACGGTAACTTGCTAAGTCGATACGTAATGTACCAGAAACTTTCTTCATCGCTTTAATTTGGGCAGAACCCCCAACACGCGATACAGATAATCCGGCAGATAAACCAGGACGTACCCCTGAGTAGAACAAATCACTTTCTAAGAAGATTTGTCCATCTGTAATGGAGATAACGTTTGTTGGGATATATGCAGAAATATCTCCGGCTTGTGTTTCGATGATTGGTAAGGCTGTTAATGACCCTGCTCCTAATTCATCACTTAATTTCGCTGCACGTTCTAGTAAACGTGAGTGCAAGTAGAATACATCCCCTGGGTATGCTTCACGACCTGGTGGACGACGAAGTAATAGGGAAATTTCACGATATGCCGCAGCTTGTTTTGATAAATCATCGTACACGATTAAAACATCGCGTCCTTGATACATCCATTCTTCACCCATTGCAGTACCTGCATATGGTGCAATATAAAGCATTGGTGCTGGTTGAGAAGCACTCGCTGATACAACCGTTGTATATTCCATTGCTCCGTAGCGTTTTAATGTTTCCACAAGAGCTTTAACCGTAGATTCTTTTTGACCAATAGCGACATAAATACATAATGTATCTTTGCCTTTTTGGTTCAAAATCGTATCTACCGCGATACTTGTTTTACCAGTTTTACGGTCACCGATAATTAACTCACGTTGTCCTTTACCGATTGGAACTAAAGCATCGACTACTTTTAATCCTGTAGGTAATGATTGTTTTACACTTTGACGTTGCATAACGCCAGGTGCTTCATTTTCTACTGGACGTTTTTTTGTTGTCTCGATGGCACCAAGACCGTCAATAGGACGACCTAACGCATCCACAACACGACCAATCAATGCATCTCCTACTGGAACATCAAGGATACGTCCTGTACGTTTCACAGGTTCTCCTTCATGGATATTTTCATATCCTCCGAAGATGATGACACCGACATCGTTTTTTTCTAAGTTTTGAGCCATCCCGTAGGCGCCGTTTTCAAATTCTACTAATTCTCCAGCCATTACATTTGTAAGACCGATGACACGAGCAATTCCGTCCCCAATGAAGGAAACCTCACCGATTTCTTCAATTTGTTCTTTCGTTTCAAAAGAAGCGATTTGGTCACGAATTCTCGCTGTAATATTACTCATTTCCATTTATGCCATCTCACCTCTTTAATCCTGTTTGGCTAATTTTCTCTTTGAATTGTTTTAGTTTGTTTGCAATTGTTCCATCCAACAAATATTCTTTTGTCTTCAACTGAACGCCACCAATCACTGAAGGATCTACGGTATTCACCCAAGAATCAAATTCTTTATGTGTTTTATTTTGGAACGCTGTTGCAATACGATCAATCTGATCATCCGTTAAAGGAATCGCAGAAACAATCTCTAATTTATTGGCATTGTATATATCTAAGAACGCTTCGAGTGCTTCTACAATATTCATCGAACCATCTTCAGATGGGAACGTTGCTAAGTACTCCTGTGTTTCTTTTGATAAATGTCCAAATGCAGATTCTAACACAGATAATTTTTTATCATAAGAGACATGCTCTAAATGCATCATCTGTCTGAATGTCGAAGTATTTTGAATTCCATCTAAAATAGCTTGAAGTTCTTTTGTCACTTGCTCTAAGTGACCTTCGTATTTTGCCTTAGCATAGAAATGGCTGGCTTCTTTAACGATATCTTTATGATATTTAACCATTATTTTTCCAACCCCTTAATGAAGGCTTCAATGACTTCTTGATGTTTTTCTTTTGTCACTTCTTGTTCAAGAATTTGACTAGCAAGTTGAACTGATAGGTCTACAATATCATCTTGCACTTGTGCGATGGCACGTTGTTTCATTGAATCCACTTCACGTTGCCCATCTGCTTTCATGCGAGAGACCACATCTTTACCTTCTTTAATCATTTCATCTTGCGTTTTTGAAGCTGCTTCACGAGCGTTATCTAAGATTTCTCCACCTTTTTTCTCTGCGTTATGAATAATTTCATTCGCATTGGCTTGAATTTCTTCAGCTGATTTTCTTTTCTCAGCAGCTTCGTCTAAATCTTTAGCGATTTTATCTCGACGTGCTTCTAACATAGCATTCACTTTATCCCAAGCAAAGAATTTCACCAAGAATAGTAACAACGTCATTGAAATTAATACGACTAAAGTATCGCCTAAAACTGTACTGGTATTACCTGATAACATTACTTCAAACATCTCTCACCCCTCCTTTACGACAATAATTCCATTTTTTGAATTATTTAACGAATACAAGGATAAGAGCGATTAATACGGCGAAGATTGGCATCGCTTCGATTAAGGCAACCCCGATGAACATTGTTGAACGTAATTCATTGCTCATTTCTGGTTGGCGTGTCATTGATTCAATTGTTTTTACGATAACTGCTTGGTTACCAAATGCTGCTGCTAAGGCTGCTCCTGCTACTGCGATTGCTGCTGCTAATTCTGTCATTATAAATTCCTCATTTCTTAAAAATTAATGTTTCATTACTTTGTGTGAGATGTAAACCATTGTCAACGTACAGAATACGTACGCTTGAATAGCTCCAATTACCACTGAAAATCCTTGCCATACTACTCCTAGTGGAATTGCAAGAATATATGTTATTAGTCCTGCTGCAGATGAGAACATCACAATCAATCCTAATAACACTTCGCCGGCATAAATATTTCCGTAAAGACGGAACGCCAACGTAATTGTGTTCGTAAACTCTTCAATCAATTTGATTGGGAGCATTATCGACATCGGACTTAAGTAAGAATGTTGAATATATCCTTTGAGTCCCATCTTCTGTACACCAGAATAATGTGCGATTAATGTTGTCATTAGCGCTAAGGCTAAACATACTATCGGGCTAGCTGTTGGGCTGGCAAAATAGCTGTGATCTTCATAGTGAATAAAGATGATTAGCCCAACCATATTAGCGACTAGTACAAAAGAAAACAGTGAGAAAATGTATAAATAATACGTTTGTGCTGTTTTCTCATCAACTGCACTGTTTACAATACCCTTTGTGAAGTCCATAAGGGCTTCTAAAGCATTTTGCAACTTACCAGGCTTCATCGAAACCTTCCTTGAGGCAAAAATTGTAAATAATGCGATTAGTAAAACACTAACCCCACATGAAATCAAAATCGGAACTGAAAACGACAATCCAAAAATCTCAACCACTTTTGGCGTTGCTTCCATGTTTCTTTTTTCCCCCTCCTTTACACCAAATAAAAAACTGACAATAACTCTATACTTTGAGACTTACGCTCAGTACGGTGATTATTGTCAGATTTGGTGGCAATAGTCTATCGCAAAAGCGTTGACTATAAAAATTTATTATTTGGTTCCGAATAAACGATCTCCAGCATCCCCTAATCCTGGAAGAATGTATCCATGTTCATTTAATCGTTCATCTAACGCAGCTGCGTAGATGTCGATATCTGGGTGGGCTTTACGTAGAACTTCTACACCCTCTGGAGCGGCTACTAGACAGCAAAACTTAATCGAGCTTGGTTGTGCACCACGCTTCAACAGTGCGTCAATAGCAGCTACTGCAGATCCCCCAGTTGCTAACATAGGATCAACGACAAACAATTGTCTTTCAGAAATATCTGAAGGCAACTTCACGAAATACTCAACAGGTTGCAATGTGTCATGGTCACGATACATACCAACATGCCCAATTTTGGCTGCTGGGATTAATTCGAGAATTCCATCAACCATTCCTAGTCCTGCACGCAGAATCGGAATGATAGCAACTTTTTTACCAGCTAATGTTTTCAATGTTGTTTTAACAAGTGGGGTTTCGATTTCTACATCTTCAAGAGGCAAATCTCTAGAAACCTCATAAGCCATTAGCATTGAAATTTCGTTTACAACTTCTCGGAAAACCTTTGTTCCACAATCTTTTTGACGAATCATTGTTAATTTATGTTGAATTAACGGATGATCAAGTACGTGAAATTTACCCATTTGTCATTCTCCTTCCAATACATTAGTGTCACTTCTATTATTTTACCTAAAAATCAGATAAATATCTAGTCTCAGTTTGAAAACTTATTATTATTTTCATAATCTGAAACAAACCTTTACATTTACTTCGTTACGCGTATAATTTGAAAGTTTCAGTCAATTGTTTCACTTCTTGACGGACACTATTTAATACTTCTTCATTTTCAGGATTTGTTAATGTTGTAAGGATTAATTCTGCTACTTTCTTCGCAGCTACTTCATCAAAGCCACGAGTTGTAATAGCAGCCGTTCCGACACGAATTCCACTTGTTTTAACAGGTGGTAATGTATCAAATGGAATGGCATTTTTATTCACTGTAATTCCAACAGTGTCGAGTAATTCCTGCGCTTCTTTACCGTTTAATCCAGTTTCTTTAATATCGAGGAGTAATAGATGGTTATCAGTTCCGCCTGAAATCGCACGAATGGCTGTTCCTTCGAACACCTCTGCCATTGCTTTAGCATTCTTCACGACTTGCTCGATATACTCACCAAATGCTGGTTGAAGAGCTTCATGGAATGCAACTGCTTTACCAGCAATCACGTGTTCTAGTGGTCCGCCTTGAATACCAGGGAAGATTGCACTATTTAATTTCTTACAAAATTCTTCTTTTGCTAAAATTAAACCGCCACGTGGGCCACGCAATGTTTTATGTGTTGTTGATGTTACAACATCGGCGTATGGGACTGGATTTTGATGAGCCCCTTTAGCGACTAAACCAGCGATATGAGCCATATCCACCATGAAGTACGCTCCAACTTCTTTAGCAATTTCACTAATACGTTTGAAGTCAATTTCACGCGGATACGCTGAAGCTCCAGCCACGATTAATTGTGGTTTTTCTTCTTTAGCAATACGTTCTAATTCATCGTAATCGATTGTTTCTGTTTCTGGATTTACTCCATAAGAAACAAACTGATAATCTTGACCAGAGAAGTTTACTCCCATACCGTGAGTCAAGTGACCTCCATGGTTTAAGTCCATCCCTAAAATCTTATCGCCTTTCTTCACTAATGCACGATATGCTGCCATGTTTGCTTGAGAACCTGAGTGAGGTTGCACATTGGCATATTCAGCACCAAACAATTCTTTTACGCGATCAATCGCTAATTGTTCGATAACATCCACGTACTCACATCCGCCATAGTAACGACGACCTGGATATCCTTCTGCATATTTATTCGTTAGAATACTTCCTTGTGCACGTAAAACTCCTTCTGATACGAAGTTTTCTGATGCAATCAATTCGATTCCTTGTTGCTGACGATGAAGTTCTTTTTCAATCGTCTCAAAGATGATTTTATCTTCTGTAAATTGACTCATTCAACTACCCCTTTCTATTCTTACCTTTCTATTTTATCACATTATCACGTTTTGTAGAAAAGCTATGAGTTCTCTTAAAGAACGGTGGATGCCGCCTTTTTCAAACGGTTCATATAGGCGATTCCAACGCCCGTTTCTGGAGCCTCTTGTGCCAGAATAATATCTAACCCTAAATGATCTAATGTTCGAAGTCCATCAAATAAAGCACGATTCATATCGTCTACACTTTCACCCATGAAGTAAACACCGTTCACTGTATCTTTTAAGGATTCCACAATAACATCTTGTGCCATCACGCCAATTGTTTTTCCTTGTAGTTTGTATAGATTGATGACTTCTTCAAACGTTTCTACTGTTCCTCCTACAACCAATACTGGTGTTTTTGGTGCATAATGACGATACTTCATTCCTGGAGATTTGGGTACTTCACGCTCTCCTGCTGTCGTTTTGACTGTAGATTGAATAGGCCCAATGACCGCTTCAATTTGTTCTTTTGTAATGACACCCGGTCTTAAAATCACTGGACCTTCTTCATTTGTCAAATCAATCACTGTTGACTCAACACCGACCGTAGATGAACCACCATCAACGATACCACGAATACGTCCATTCATATCTTCGAATACGTGCTCCACTTTTGTTGGACTTGGTTTCGTTGAAAGGTTCGCACTAGGCCCTACAAGAGGAATTCCTACCTTTGTAATTAACTCTAATGTGATTGGATGATTTGGCATACGAAATGACACCGTTGGCAGACCAGCGGATAAGGCTGGAGCGTAAATCCCTTGTTTTGCCTTTAGAATCATCGTCAGTGGTCCAGGCCAAAAAGCCTTCGCTAAGGTTAGCGCAATTTCAGGCACTTCTTCTACAGTAGAAGTCATCTGCTGGATATCACTAATATGGACAATCAGTGGATTATCACTTGGACGTCCTTTAGCTTCAAAGACTTTTAACACCGCTTCTTGACTTGTTGCGATTGCTCCTAATCCATACACCGTTTCCGTTGGGAAAGAAACAATTTCTCCTTGTTGCAAAGCTTTAGCTGCAATATCTAAGTTCTCTTTTGTAAAAATTTGTGTTTCCATTACTGCGCCTCCTTTCCACTCACAATAATCATTCGGTCCATACCTGCAATATCTTTATGAATCGTTACTTTTCGATTTGGACAAGCTGAACTAAAAATTCGTTGCACGCTTGCTCCTTGGTTAAATCCAATTTCAAAAAAGGCTTGCCCACTATCTGTTAAAAATTCTTCTAATCGGTTGGCAATCTTTTCGTAAATCGCAAGGCCTTCATTTTCTGCAAACAATGCTTGAGTTGGCTCATAAAGTCGAACCGATTCATCCATTAATGTTTCTTCCGAAAAAGCGATATACGGTGGATTACTAATAATACACTCAAACTTTTCATGTGGTACGTTGCTGTACACATCGCTGTAAAATAATTCAGTATGAAGATTGAACTTCTCTCGATTCTTCTTAGCAACAACGAGCGCTTCCTCTGAAATATCGCACCCCATATATTGATGTCGGCCTACTAATCTTTCCAGGCTTAAAATAATACAGCCTGTTCCAACACCAATTTCTAGTACTTTCCCAACAGGGCATTGTTCTAAAAATGACTGTGCTTTTAAAACAAGTTCTTCTGTTTCCGGACGAGGAATTAAGGTATCCTTTGTGACCATAAATTCTTCCCCTAGAAATTCTGCAACTCCAGTAATTTGTTGCAAGGGTTCAAACTCACTTAAACGTAGTAACTCAGGTTCTAGGTCATCAAAAGTCACCGAAGCCTCTTGCCGTAAATTCAACAAAAATTGCGACAGGATCCATTGATTCTTGAATAGCATTAATTCTCTTACAAGATGTTGGCATTCTTCGCTTCCTAATTTAGGTTGTTTTTCTTCTAAAAAACAAGAAGCCCTAACGAGGACTTCTTGGTTTGTTGGATTAGTTGTTTCCATTATTTAATTGCTCCAATTTTTCTGTGTGATCATAAAGAATTAAAGCATCGACAATTTCATCAATTTTTCCAGCTAACACTTGATCTAACTTTTGAAGTGTTAAACCAATACGGTGGTCTGTAACACGGTTTTGTGGGAAGTTGTACGTACGAATACGTTCAGAACGGTCCCCTGTACCTACTGCAGACTTACGGTTTGCATCATATTCAGATTGCGCTTCTTGAGAAATCTTGTCGTATACACGCGCACGCAATACTTTCATCGCTTTCTCACGGTTTTTCAATTGTGAACGTTCATCTTGCATAGCAACAACAATTCCTGTTGGCAAGTGCGTTAAACGTACGGCAGATGCAGTCTTATTAACGTGCTGTCCACCGGCACCTGATGCATGGTAAATATCCACACGAATATCTTTATCTTCTAATTCAATTTCTACTTCTTCTGCTTCAGGCATTACTACGACTGTAGCTGTTGAAGTATGCACACGTCCTTGAGATTCAGTTGATGGGACACGTTGTACACGGTGCGCACCTGATTCATATTTTAATTTAGAGAATACGTTATCTCCTGTAATCATTAAAATAACTTCTTTATAACCACCGATACCTGTAACGTTGGCATCCATCACTTCTACACGCCAGCCTTGTGACTCTGCGTATTTTTGATACATATTCAATAGGTCTCCAGCAAAGAGAGCAGCTTCGTCTCCACCTGCAGCTCCGCGGATTTCCATGATGATGTTTTTGCCATCGTTTGGATCTTCTGGCAATAGTAAGAATTTGATTTTATCTTCTAATTCTACTTTTTCTTTTTTGAGGGAGCTTAACTCTTCTTTTGCCATTTCTGCCATTTCAGCATCTAAGCTTTCCCCAAGCATTTCCTCTGTATCGCTAATTTCTTCTACGACTTGTTGATAACGTTTGAACGTCTCTACTTTTGGTCGTAAGTTTGCTTCTTCTTTTGTTAATTCCATGAATCGTTTTGTATCGCCGATAACTTCTGGGTCACTTAGTAACTCTGAAAGCTCATCATAGCGAATAATAAAACTATCTAATTGATCGAACATACTTTTCTCCTTTATCTTCTCTTATAAGCGTTCTTCACCTGGATGGTTATAGTGATAACGGCAAACTGGATAATAGGCATCATTGCCTCCAATTTGAATTTGTTCTCCCGTATATACTGGAACACCATCGACTACGCGCATATTCATACTTGCTTTTTTATGACAATACCAACAAATCGTTTTAATTTCTTCGATTTTATCAGCATAGAGTAATAAGTATTTAGAGCCTTCGAATAATTCGTTTTGGAAATCATTCTTTAGTCCAAATGCCATTACTGGAATATTTAATTCGTCAACAATTCGAGCGAGTTCAAGAATGTGTTGTTTTGATAAGAATTGAGATTCATCAATCAAAATACAATATGGTTTTACTGCTTGCCCTTCGACGATTTCGTAAATTGGAGTATCATCAAAGATTGGAATAGCTTCACGTCTAACACCAATACGACTCGATACATACCCTACTTGATCACGATCATCAATTGCACTCGTAAATAATAAAACCGGTTTGTCTTGTTCTTCATAATTATGTGCAACCTTTAAAATTTCGATTGATTTACCACTATTCATTGCACCATATTTAAAAAACAATTGTGCCACAATTATCCCTCCAATTGCTAAACTATACCTTTAATATCTTACGATAAACGGGTACATTTGTGCAAAGAAAAACCGTTATTTTAAGGTGTTTTTCACAAACTATTTTAATAAAATTTTAAAAACGTTTTTATAAACCACTTTTTATGAAAATATGCTACAATAGTGGAGTATATTAACGGAAAGGATCGTCTAAATTGAATCTTAGAACACAAGTTGCATTAGGAGCTGGTAGATTTACTCGCTGGGCTCTGAAGACTTTTACAAAAGGCGGTAGTAGCATGCCAGGGAAAGTGGCACATGCTATCGATCCAAACATTTTAAAATCATTAGCTGAAAACTACGATGTTATTATCGTAAGCGGAACAAACGGGAAAACTTTAACGACTTCCCTCATCGTTCAATTATTAAAACAAAAATATCCAAATATTTTAACAAACCCTACTGGAGCTAACTTAACTCAAGGGATTGTTTCAACGTTTTTAAATCACTCACCAAAAGCTGGCGAAAAGAATATCGCCGTTCTTGAAGTAGATGAAGCAACGATTCGTCACATTACTCCATATATTGAACCAAAATTATTTGTCTTCACGAATATTTTCCGTGACCAAATGGATCGTTTTGGAGAAATTTATACAACTTACCAATTAATGCTTGAGGGTGCTGCTTTTGCACCAAGTGCTACAATTTTAGCAAATGGCGACGCTCCTATTTTTAATAGCGTTGATACTCCAAATCCACGTGAGTATTTCGGATTCAACAATGCTGAAGATAGCGAAATGATGGCGCACTACAATACTGACGGTGTTCTTTGCCCTCATTGCCAATCAATCTTGCATTATAAGAGCATTACTTATAGCAACCTTGGAAAATACTATTGTCCAAAATGCGACTTCAAACGTCCTGAATTGAATTATGCAGTCACTGCACTAAATGAATTATCTCTAACAGGTTCTTCATTTGATATTGACGGTACAACATTCTCAATTCCAATTGCTGGGCTTTACAATATTTACAATGCATTAGCAGCCTACTCTGCTGCAAAATTCTTTGGTTTATCTACTGAAGAAATCCAAGAAGGCTTCTCTAAAGCTCAACGCGTCTTTGGTCGTCAAGAAACATTCACCGTTGAAGATAAAGACGTGATGTTAAACTTAATCAAAAACCCTGTTGGATTTAACCAAATCGTTCAACTCTTGAGTTACGAAAAAGAGCCATTTAGTTTAGGAGTTCTCTTAAACGATAACCCTGCAGATGGTCAAGATGTCAGCTGGATTTGGGACGGCGATTTTGAAGGACTACATGCCTTGAACGCTGTTGATACAGCGATTAGTGGTATCCGTGTTGAAGACCTTGGCGTCCGTATGGAAGTTGCCGGTTTTGAAAATATGAAAGTCTTTAAAACAAATGCGGAATTAATCGATTGGATTCGCAAAGCTCCAACGAATAAAGTCAATGTACTAGCAACTTATACTGCTCTACTCGACTTACGTAAAGACTTTGCTAAAGAAGGATACCTCAAGGAAGGGATGAACGGATGAAATTAAGAATCTGTCATTTATATGGAAACTTAATGAATACGTATGGTGATAATGGGAACTTACTCATGTTGCAACACCGTGCGAAAAAATTAGGGTACGAAGTAGAAACAACTTTAATTAGTTTAGAAGAAGATTTTAACCCTGACGACTTTGATATCGTAATGTTTGGCGGTGGTCAAGACTACGAGCAAACAGTCGTTGCAAAAGATCTTCAAAATAAAAAAGACGCCCTTATCCAATATATCGAAGATGATGGTGTTGTCGTTGCGATTTGTGGAGGCTTCCAATTACTTGGTCGCTACTATGTGAATGCAAGCGGCGAACGTCTAAACGGAATTAGCGCCATTGACGTATGTACAAACGGACAATTCCCAAATCGTTTAATCGGTGATGTTGAAATCGTCAATGAAGAATTTGGTGAAACGTATTTAGGATACGAAAACCATATTGGTAGAACATACCTTGGTAAAAACATGAAACCACTTGGAAAAGTCGTTAAAGGCTACGGAAATAACGAAGAAGATCATGTCGAAGGATGTCATTATAAAAATGTATTCTGCTCATATTTCCACGGCCCAATCCTAGTGAGAAACCAACATTTAGCTGACCGTATCATTGAAACGGCAGCTGAGCGTCAACGTTCAAAAAATGCATAAACGAAAAGACCCGTGTAACAAAAATGTTACACGGGTTATTTTTTCTATTCAGCATTAGGATAAACAGAAATCTGTCTTCCTTCTTTTTTCCATTGACGGAATTCTGCTGCAGCCGTAAATAATACGTCTGTTGAAGAGTTCAATGCTGTCTCACAAGAATCTTGCAAGACACCAATGATGAACCCCACTCCAACAACTTGCATCGCGATATCATTTGAAATACCGAACAAGCTACATGCTACAGGAATTAATAAGAGTGATCCACCAGCCACACCAGAGGCACCACATGCTGCAATCGTTGATAACACGCTTAAGATGAGCGCTGTAATGAAATCTACTTGAATCCCTAAAGTGTTTACCGCACCTAGTGTCAATACAGTAATTGTAATAGCTGCTCCAGCCATGTTAATCGTTGCTCCTAGAGGAATCGATACAGAATAGCTATCCTCATCAAGTCGTAAATCTTTACATAGTTGCATATTTACTGGAATATTCGCTGCAGAACTACGAACGAAGAAGGCTGTTACTCCACTCTCTTTCAAGCAACGGAATACAAGCGGAAATGGATTTTCACGAATCATATAGTATACAATCAGTGGGTTCACAACTAATGCCACAAAGAACATACTTCCAATTAGAACAAGGATTAGTCCACCATAGTTTGCAAACACGCCAACTCCATTTTCAGATACTGTCGTAAATACGAGTCCCATAATCCCAATCGGTGCAAAACTAATCACAATTTTAACGACGTGACTTGTCGCATCTGCTACTTGGCTTAAGATGTTTTTTACAGATTCGTCGGCTTTTCTAAATGCCATTCCAAACAATACTGCCCAAGATAGGATACCAATGTAGTTTCCTGAAATAATCGCATTCACAGGATTATCTACAATTTTTAAAATCAGTGATTGCAACACTGCCGCGATCCCTTGAGGTGCTGCTACTTCTGTTGCTCCTTCACCAAGTGTCATCGTAATTGGGAATGCATAACTAGCAATTACCCCAACTAGAGCAGCTGCAAAAGTCCCAAATAAGTATAACATCACGATGGATTTCATATTCGTTTCATGTCCTTCTTTATGCTGAGCAAGTGCACTCATTACAATGAAGAATACTAGTAATGGCGCAATAGCTTTTAAGGCATTCACAAATACCGTTCCAAGCATTCCAAGCACGGTGAATTGCGGCACTGTAATCCCAAGAAGAATCCCAATTGCCATCCCGATAATAATTCGATTGATTAAACTTAAATTTTTAATTTGCTCTACCAACTGTCTCATATATTTCCTCAAATCTATTTTTGTATTGCGACTATGATACACAATCATCTACTATTCTGTCAAAAGATTTCCACGTATCGTAAACATTTGTGTTTATATAAAATACACCTTAACCTATTTATAGCTCTCTCATAGATTGTATTTATCATATCTTGATTTCTTAAAATGAAGTTAAAACCATTGAATAGAGAATAAATAAGTCAATAGAGCACTAATACTAATGAAGGGAGCGAAAGGAATTTTTGCATACAACGGATTTCTTTTTGATAGAATCATCCAGCAAATCACCACTCCTCCTCCAATGACAAAGGAAAAGAGTCCTATAAAGAGAATTTGACTTGGTGAAACATAAGGGCCTAAAGCTGCTAAAAAATAAACATCCCCCATGCCGAAAACTTCCTCTTGCCAAATCCATTTGCCAACTCCATAAACCATGATGTATAAAATGAGACCAGCCACCATGGATAATATTGCGTCCTCTACTGCATCTAGTCTGATACAAAACCCAACCATTATTAAACCTAATAATATGCGTAAATCTACTTCATAGGAATCAATATCCATCAACGCTATTAGCAGACACATTGTGCAAAAATAGTATTCTACAATATCCGTCGGTTGCCTCAAAAGAGCTACTAAAATAAACAAGACTGCAAATACGATTTCTACTAAGAAATACCGTATAGAAATCGACTGTTTACAATAGCGGCACTTTCCACGTAAAAAGAGATAAGAAAGAATCGGTAGTAAATCCAGTGCATGTAGTGAATGTTGACAATGAGGGCAATAGGATCTTCCATGGACAAAATCTTCCCCTTTTGCTTCTCTCACACTGACTACATTCACAAAACTACCAATCACTGCTCCAAGAACACCAATCGAAAAAAGCATAAAAAAACCTCCCTTACTAAACATTACGTTTCGTAAGAGAGATTCGGTTTAATTTTCTTCAGTTATAACAATTTCGACGGTCTCTTCAACTTCCTCTTCAGGAGTGTAATATAAACCAGAATAGTCTTTATACCATGCAAAGAAGTGAGTTACAAACACTTTAACCACTGCATAAACAGGAACTGCGATTAACAATCCTGTTAGCCCAAACATTTTACCAGCAGCTAGTAAGATTACTAAAATCGTTACTGGATGCATCTTCAATGATGATCCAAGAATTAATGGTTGAAGTAAACGACTTTCAATCAACTGCTCAATCACAAATACAGTTAGTACTTGTAAAACAATAGCAGGGCTTGTAACAAAGGCAATAATTATTGCAATAATCAATCCGATAATCGAACCAATATAAGGAATAATTACTAATAGTCCTGCAATCATCCCAATCGTTACCCCATATGGTAATCCAATAATCGAATACCCAATCGAAAAAGTAATCCCAACAAAAATCGCAACTAAGATTTGGCCACGAATATATGAACTGACTTGTTGGTTCATTTCGTGTAACATCACGCTAATTTTATGTTGAGAGCGTGTTGGGAATAAACGCGTAATCGAAGGAATGACTTTATTGCCATCTTTCAATAGATAATAAAGAATAACTGGCATTGTCATCAGCGTAATCACAATATCACCAACGATGCCGACTACACTACCGATTCCACTAAAAGTAAGATTTAACACCCCATTGAGACGTTCTGTAATCGATTGGATGAAATCCATATTAATCGTGTTAAATTGCTCTTGCAACGCTGTAAACCAGCTTGATTGCATGAATTTTTCAACTTGATCACTAATAATTTGATAGTAGTAAGGTAATTGAGAAACTAAATCTAATAATTGCTTTTGAATAATCGGAACTAAGCTAGTCACAATCATTACAAATATAAACACAACACCTAGCATTACTGCTAGAATTGCAATTCCCTTTGGTACTTTTTTATTCACTAGAAAATCATAGATTGGTTTTACTAAATAGTAAATGACCGCACCACAAGCAACTGGCACCCCAATAGCAGAGATAAACCCCTTAATTGGATTAAATAAGTACGATGTTTGCGAGAATAAAATCAAGTTAACAAGGAGCAACAATAAAATAAGCAATCCTGTCACTAATTGATTATCTAAAAACCATTTCCAAAACCAAGTTCTCCCTTGATTTTCAGGTTTATTATTCATAAAATTCCTCCTTATCACATTTTCCTCTAGTGTATCATATTTTTGCCCTCTATGATTAACATTTGATTAGATTTTAGAAAAAATTGTATAATTATTTTATATTGTGATTCGGAGGGAATCGTATGAATGAAAAATTTTATTTAGGAACTTATACAAAACGCGATAGTAAAGGAGTCTACTCTGTCACTCTTAACAAAGAAACTGAACAACTAGAATCTCTTACATTAGAAGCAACTATCGATAATCCAACGTATCTTTCTTACTCAAAGAACAACCAATTATTATTCGCCGTTGGAAAAGGAGACGAACTCTGCGGAATTTCAGCAAATAACGCCAATGTTTCTCCTCTTGAAAGATTAGCAAGTTACGATGACCAACAAGCCGTTCCTTGTTATATTCGTTATAACGAAAGAACAGGAGATGTGCTAACAGCCAATTATCACGGAGGTTTCGTGGAATTATATCACTACGATAAAGAGGCAAAATCAATTACTTCAGTCGATAAGAAAGTTCACACAGGATCTAGCGTTCACGCAAACCAAACTTCACCACATGTTCACTATACCGATTACACACCTGACGAAAAATGGATTGTCGTCTGTGACCTCGGAATTGATACGGTGTTTACTTACAAACGTACAGAAGAAGGATTAGAAGAAGTTGCCCAATATAAAACGAAAGCCGGTAGTGGTCCTCGTCACCTCTCCTTCCATCCAACACTTCCAATCGCTTATCTGATTTGCGAACTCGATGCGACTGTAGAAGTTCTTTCTTACAATAAAGAAAACGGAACTTTTACAAACCTAGATAAAATTGCATTAACTACTGAAAATCAACAAGCTTGGGGAGGCGCCATCCGCATCACTCGCGATGGACGATTCCTCTACGCTTCAAACCGTGGATTTGACGCATTATACACATTCTCAGTAGATTCAAAAAGCGGATTACTCACACTCGTACAAACTGTGGATAGCTATGGATCGGTTCCTCGTGATTTCAATCTAAGTAACGACGAATCTTATATCGTTGTCGGTCACCAAGAATCTGATAACTTAACGCTATTCAAACGTGACGCACAAAGTGGTCAACTCACACTCCTTCAAAAGGATTTCTACGCACCAGAAGTTGTTTGTGTCGTTCCTCAATAGAATTTAATTTACGGTCTCTTCTTTTTTTGAAGAGACTTTCTTGTTTATTGTGGTAATCCTTGCCAGAAAGCAGTATAATCGTTGTTAGCAGACTTTATAAAGGAGTGGAAAAATGCTTAATCTTATCGAGATTATTAAAACTATTATTTTAGGAATTATCGAAGGCGTTACTGAATGGCTACCAATTAGTAGTACAGGTCACTTAATTTTAGTGAACGAAATTATTCAATTAGACGTTTCTGCTAAATTCCAAGAAATGTTCAACGTTGTCATTCAACTTGGTGCCATCATGGCGGTTGTCCTAGTTTATTTCAACAAATTAAACCCATTTGCTAAAAGTAAAAACCGTAAAGAGTTTATCGAAACGATTAGTCTTTGGAAAAAGGTAATTATCGGATGTATCCCAGCTGTGATTCTAGGATTTGTTCTTGATGACTTTATGGAAGACTACTTCAATAAACCAATCGTTATTGCGTTAGCTCTAATCGTATACGGGATTGCGTTCATCTACATCGAACGTGCACATAAAAATGTGGAACCAAAAATTAATGACTTCAAAGAATTAGACTTCATGACAGCTATTAAAATTGGTCTTTTCCAATGTTTAGCACTTGTACCTGGTACTAGTCGTTCAGGTTCAACAATTCTTGGAGGCTTACTTGTAGGAACAAGCCGTTCAATCGCAACTGAATTCTCATTCTTCATGGGGATTCCAATCATGTTCGGTGCGAGCGGATTAAAATTATTGAAATTCGGATTCCACTACTCATTAGCTGAATTCGTGATTTTATTAGTTGGTTCTGTCGTTTCATTTGTTGTATCTCTATTCGTAATCAAGTTCTTATTGAAATACATCAAACACCACGACTTCCAAGCATTCGGTTGGTACCGTATCGTTCTTGGGATTATCGTCCTTGGAAGTTTATTCTTCAAATAATCATAAAGCTGGATTTATTCCAGCTTTTTCTTTTTGCCCAATTTCGGGTATAATAAAACTATTCAATTAAGAAAGAAGGATACTATGTCACTACTCTATGTCGGAATCGGCGGTGCCATTGGAGCTATCTTACGGTATTTATTATCACAGCTTTCTCTGCAGCATGCTCTTCCCATTAAAACACTATTCATCAACTTATTAGGATCGCTAGCCATTGGATTTTTAAGCGCTAAATTTCAACAATCTCATTGGTTCGAAGGCGATCAACTTCTCCTTATAACAGGTGTTTGTGGTGGTTTCACGACCTTCTCAACTTTTAGCCTAGAATCTCTTCAATTGATTCAAAACGGAGATACTCCGCTCGCTCTTTTATATATGGCCATTAGTTTAGTTGGTGGACTCGCTTGCGTAGCATTCGGATATTTTCTTGGCCAAGCTTCATTTTAAAATAGCATTTTTATAAGAAACGGTTTACAATAGAAATAAGAACAAGAACGGAGGTCATTTTATGACGAAAAAAGGTGTAACATTGTATTTCATGAGACATGGAGAAACCATCTTTAACCGCTACAACCGTATGCAAGGATGGTCAGATACTCCTCTAACAAAAGAAGGACGCCTAGATGCTATTCGTTCTGGTTTAGGAATGAAAGACGTTCATTTTGACGCGGTCTATACAAGCGACTTAAGAAGAACGGTCGAAACTGCTCAACTTTTCCTTAGAAATCATCCAAATCGTGAAAACCTCACTATTGAAATGATGCCTGAATTCCGTGAAGTATTCTTCGGAAGCTTAGAAGGAAAAGATGCTGGTGAGCTTTGGGGTGAACTCTACAAGAAGTTACAACGCAATTTTGACGACTTAGGTGGACGTAATATCCAAGAAGAATTAAACGGACTAAAAGAATTAGATCCCGACCATCTTGGTGAAAACTTTATGGAGTTTTGGTTACGTGTAGAACAAGGCTTACTAAAAGTAATCAATAAGCATCGCGATAAAAATCAAAACATCCTAATCGTGAGCCATGGAATTACAATTCGAAACATGCTCCATGAACTCATTCCTGATTTCCAACTATCAGAATTAATTGGAAATGCATCTCTTAATATCGTCGAATATTCAGATGGTAAATTCCACTTAAAAGCACTCAACCAAACAAACCACTTTGTACTTCGTAAAGAAGCTAAAGAAGAACCTTATGAGATGCTACCTACAAAAATGCACGATTAATAAAGGTTTGCAAGTATAACTGAACTTTGTTACAATGAGAGTCTAGGCGTATGTCTAGGCTTTTCTTTATACGGGGTCGTTACGGATTCGACAGGTATAGGTTGAGCTTTCAATGCATTCCGTAGGTTACGGCTACGTAAAAACGTTACAGTTAAATATAACTGACAAACAACAAACAAACACTTTAGCTTTCGCAGCTTAATAACTGCTAGCTAAGATCTGTCCGGCATCGCCCATGTGCTCGGGTCCAGGTCCTATAACCAGTGGGATACGATTCACTTTTCCGTCTGTCTAAGTGAATAAGAGATTATCAGGCTAGCTTAAGATGATGCTTGTTTATCAGCTAATCGGTAGCGAAACTTAAATAGATAAACTATGAATGTAGATTTGATTGTGTCGATATACTTGGACAGGGGTTCGACTCCCCTCGGCTCCATTATTTTTTTACGAAAAAACTCTTCTTATCCACGATAATAAGAAGAGTTTTTCTTTGTTTTATAGTTTATTTTCAGCAATAAAAAAGCCTACATCACGTAGACCTAAAGATGACCCGTACGGGACTCGAACCCGTGTTACCGCCGTGAAAGGGCGGTGTCTTAACCGCTTGACCAACGGGCCATACTAAAAATTCTACAAAATATGGAAAAGGAACTCGTACAGGGAAGTTACAGAAAATTCATAATAACAGAAAGAGACAAATGCATCACCACTCAGAATGAAATCTTTGATTTATGGATAAACGATACCAAACTACAAGATTATTGTATGGCATGTTTTGCAGAGTACAACAGATTATCTGCCATTCCAGTCTGAATAGTGCCCCAGAATGTCTACTCTTCAATAATCAGAAGGACCCCGTCTTGTCCAATAGAATGGGTGAACTTTTTTTATTTCTTGGCTCATGATTATATTGTAAAATACATAGCATTTTATATAATTGTGGTGCTAACCCTAAGTACTTTTTTTTTTCGCCCTTTCCGGGTTTCTTTTTTTCACCTTTTCATTTTTCTAGAATTTCGCAAAGTATATAAGAGACCATAAACAGTTGGAGAAAAATATCACAAATTTATCAGCCCAATTTATGGCAGCTTAAAAATGTCTAGGTCGATGCTTTCAACGATATCTTTATCAGGTGATTCTTACGTGCCAGGTGGATAGAGGAAATTTGCGACAGTAGGTTTACTGTCCTGGTTTCCTTGTACACTTGTGATACTCATTTTTTGTCTGCCAATAATATAGTCCTGTTTATTTGTTATATGATGATAACCTTCTCAGCTCACTCAGATCTTTTGATATGATTGATAAAAATTTCCTATCCAACATTCATCAATTTATCTGACCAAACAATAAACTTAGTACTATATAGTCTCACAGGCAATTCTCTTGAATAATTTCAACTTTTATATCTTACATGAAACTTAAACACGATACATGTATCCAGTTTTCATCTCGATCTGGTTCGCTGTGAAATTTTACTATAACACTGTTTTTGAAGTAGGATTTTTGCCAATAAGACATTTCATAGTTCGTGTACAGGCCGTGATATTCATCTAATTTGTTCAACCACTTGAAGCCCCATAACTTTGTTTTATGGTTAACTATTCTGGAGGAGTCATCGAAAATTTCCTCTTCTATAGCATCCTGAACTTTTAAGCGGTTATATTCATATACTTCACTGAATCCCTTTTTTTCTAGTATATTGATCAAATCAGATAATAGCTCGATTCCGTGAATAACATATTTCAATGATTTGTTCTTTTTTGAAATGGCAATTTTTCGCAGCTTGTTTAACCTGCCCAAGGATTCCAGTACTGTTTCATTCTCATCAACAAGAAAAAATTTCAAAAGATTTAATGCTTCGTGGACCATATAATGTCTCGAATTCTGCGTTTTGACACTTTGTTCCTTTTCTAAGCGATTTACCTCCTCTGTATTTATGACATCATTCATCCATTCCTCATTATCTTGTTGATCATTTTCTGTGGCGTTTTCTGTCTTAATATAATTCCCATCTTTATCGAATACCCCATGTTTTATTTCGTCATCTATATTAAATGGCTCTATATTCACACCTTTTTCTACCTTGCTCTCTGAATTACCGATCTGATAATCTAAGTCGGCTAAGTTTTCTTTCTTGAACTCTGCAATATCCAAAAGCTGAATTTTCGATTTCTTTCGCTTTCTATGGTCTTCGACGTGATCTTCATTTTTTTCATAGGATTTTTCATCCATTTCTTTCCCACTATTTTCATTATCTGTAGAATCTTCAACGCTAGAATC
>URWJ01000007.1 GCA_900551535.1 uncultured Granulicatella sp.
CAGCAATTTTTTCCTTAACTGAGTCTGATAATTGACCATCTGCTAAACCAACACCGTTATCAGATAATCCGTAAAGAACTTGTTCACCACCGTGGTAGTTCCCTTTAGAAGCATCTTCACTAAATTTGATAAGTGCTTGTTTTACACCTTTAAGTGTTGATGTCAATGTTACGTTACGAGAGTCGTTTACTTTACCTTCTGCTTGTTGGTCTTGGTCAACCCCGATTACCCAAATTTGACGATCTGGATTTGCTTCAACGATTGATTTAGCTGCTGCGAATACTCCAAGTCCTGCACCACCAGCTGCTGCATAAATGATGTCAACATCTGAAGCGTACATTGCTTCGGCAAGAGATTTTGCTTTAGCACCATCAGAGAATGATTCAGCATATTGAACTTCGACAGTTGCTTTAGGGTTTACTGCTTGAACCCCAGCTTTGAAACCAGCTTCGAATTTGTCTAATGCTGGTCCGTGCATACCACCGATGAAAGCTACTTTGTTTGTTTTTGTTGTTGCACCAGCCGCAACCCCAGCAAGGAATGCTGCTTCTTGGTCTTTATAGTTGATTGAAGCAACGTTTGGTTGTTCAACCACGCTATCGATAATCGCAAAGTGTGCATCTGGATTTTGTTTTGCTGCTTCTTCAACAGCTTTTTGTAATTTAAATCCGATTGCGAAAATAATATTGTACTCATTTAAAACTGCAGTGTTAAGGTTTGTAGTATAGTCAGATTCTGCTTTTGAAAGAATGTAATCAATACCATTTCCTTTAGTTTTACCACCGTTATTTTTACCCCATTCTTGAAGGCCTTCCCAAGCGCCTTGGTTGAATGATTTATCGTCAATACCACCAGTATCAGATACCATTACCGCTTTGAAGTTGTCTGAAGAGCCAGCGTTGTTTTGAGAAGATGCTTGTGAGCTGTCAGATTTTGATCCGCCACACGCTGCTAATACAGCAGTCGCACCAAGTGTCAATGCAAATAAAGCTAAATTCTTTTTAGTTTTCACGATAAAAAACCTCCAATAAATGATTTACTACAGTCATTCTAACATAAATAGAATGAAAATCAAGCTAAATCTTTTCATTGGAGGTAATTTTTATGAAAAACGTTCGGTTTTTACATTTCTATGCGTTAGTTTCACCTGGTTCGGAAGCGTCGTTTTCACTGAAAACATGAACATTCACTTTTCTTCCTTTACTTCCATCTGCAGGCCCAACATAACCACGCGCTTCTAATTCATCAATCATACGCGCTGCACGGTTAAATCCGATACGGAATCGTCTTTGTAAATAAGACGTACTAATCGTTTCTTGTTCTTTTAATAGTTCGATGACTTCATAGAATAGTTCGTCTTCTGGTTCACTTCCACCAGCAGCAGTTGTATTTTCTGAAGGCATCATCGCTTCGTCATACTCTACTTCTTGTTGATTCTTCACGAAATCAACAATACGTTCGACTTCTTCGTCCGTTAAGAATGCGCCTTGTACACGAATTGGTTTATTTTCACCCATTGGCATATATAGCATATCCCCGCGTCCAAGAAGTTTCTCAGCACCATTGGCATCGATAATCGTACGAGAGTCTGTACCACTGGATACCGCAAAGGCGATACGAGAAGGAACGTTGGCTTTAATAATCCCAGTAATAACATCAACGGATGGACGTTGTGTTGCTAGAATCATATGAATTCCGGCAGCACGGGCCATTTGCGCAAGACGAATAATCGCATCTTCCACTTCATTACTTGCCACCATCATTAAGTCTGCAAGTTCGTCTACGATTACGACGATATAAGGAAGTGTTGGGTTATTTTCGCCAGTTTCACGGTTATATTGTTCGACATGAGCGTTATATCCATCGATATTACGCATTCCCATTGAAGCGAATAATTCGTAACGTTTTTCCATCTCAGCTACAACCTTTTGTAAGGCTTGAGCGGCTTTACGAGGGTTCGTTACAACCGGAGTTAATAGATGCGGTATGCCATTATACACATTCAACTCTACCATTTTCGGATCGATCATCATTAATTTCACTTCATGTGGTTTTGTCTTCATTAAAATACTTGTGATAATGCCGTTAATACATACCGATTTACCAGAACCGGTTGAACCGGCGATTAACATATGCGGCATTTTTGTAATATCGCAAAGACGAACATTACCAGAGATATCTCTTCCTAATGGTACGTCTAAAGGTTTTGGTGATTGAAGAGCCGATTGAATCACATCGCTAAACGATACAAAACTTGTTTGGCTATTTGGAACTTCAATCCCTACATAAGGTTTTCCTGGAATTGGAGCTTCGATACGAATATCTTTGGCAGCAAGTGCTAGAGCAATATCATCACTCAAGTTCACAATCTTACTTACCTTCACACCAATCGCTGGTTGAATTTCGTATTTTGTAACAGCTGGCCCCATCATTGGGTTTGGCATTACTTTAGCATCCACCCCAAAACTTGCAAACGTACGCTCTAAAATATGCATATTACGTTCTACAATCGTACGTTCATTAGATTGGTCTGAATGTTGTACGGGATTTAATAAGGTTACTGGAGGCAATTGATAATCTTCATCATCTTGTTCCCCACTCATTGAAAGTTCCCCGATATCTTCTCCATCATCTTCAAACTCAGGCTCTTCTGGTTTTTGAACTGAGGCAGGTGCAACAGGTGCTACTGGTTGCGTCGACATCACTGGTGCCACTGGAGCAGGTGCAACTGGTTCCACAGGTGGAATCGGTTCAATAGGTTCTACCATTGGAGACGTTGCGTATTCGTCCTCTATTAATGTTTCATCTTCATATTCATCAAAGAACACATCTTTCATTCGGTCTAATAACGAATGCGGTTTTCTTGGTTCTTTTTGTTTTTCAGGTGTTTCTGTTTGTACTGGAGCAGGAGCCGGTGCTACAGGTGTTGCCACAACTTTCTCCTCAGCTTCTTGTTCTTCTTCCAAACGGCGTGCTTCGCGTTCGGCTTTACGCTCGGCTAACTTTTCAGAAGCATTCGCTGTTTGCGTACGTACAAAATCCATCACGTCGCTTAAATGCACATTGAAGATTAAGAGTCCGCTACATACTAATAATAGGAATACGATTAAATACGTTCCCCATTGTGAAACAAGGAAATACGTACATGAATAAAGAAGAGTTCCTAATACCCCTCCACCAAGTCGTTGAGAAACGGTATTAGACGTAAAGTCCACCATGAAACGATTCATCATTTCTTGGAAAACAGGAGAACCTGAACTAGTAAAGCTACTATAAGTCATCACAGACACGAATAAGAGAAGTGCCACGCTTGATGAAATGGCTGCAGCAGTCCATCTCCACATAATCTTAGGCATGCGTCCACGGAATAACATTCCGAACCCCGCAAGAACTCCGCACACTCCACCGAAGGCATATAAATCCCCGATAAAGAAACGAATCAGGTTAGCAAAGAATTTTCCTAAGAATCCTAATTGAAAAGTTGCTAATAAACTATAGACAATAATAAATACGGCTACAGCTTCAATCGATAAAAACGGATTGGTATTCTTTGTATTTTTTCTTTGTGTTTTTTTCTTCGTTTGTTTAGCCACGTTCTTCTCCTTTCTCTTCTACTAATTGATTATTTTCATCGACTAAAATCAGTCCATGGAAAATTTGAACATCACATTCACACGCCACACAATAATCTTGTTCTTTCTCATTCCAAAAGGCAATGGCGCTTGTTCCTTTTGATCGTTTTTCTGGATAGTTAGAAGCAAGTCTAGCTTTATGCTGTTGGAAACTATTTTTCGCTTCTTCTAAAGAAGAAAATTCTTCAGTCGAAACAATCATTTTTTCCCAGTCATCGAAAAACCACCACGGTTCATCTTGACCTGCTGTCTCAATTACTTTAAACATGTTTTCACCTCGTTTATTAGTATACCAAATTTTGCGAAATCATGGTAATCTTGTTTCATAGAGATGACAAAATAATTCTACTTTTTGGAGGTCTTTCTATGATTACAAGACAAATTCGTGTCTGGGGACGTGTTCAAGGTGTCGGATTCCGCTTTTTCACGCAGCAACTCGCGATTCAATTAGATATTTGTGGCACGGTTCAAAATAAAATGGATGGCTCTGTTTTTGTGGTAGCACAAGGCGAAGAAAAGGCCGTCACTCGTTTTATCGAAAGGGTTAAAGCTTCCGTATCCCCTTACGGACGTGTCGACCGTTATGAAGAAAGTGACGTCTTGGACGCACCTGAATTTACAAAGTTTCAAATTATATAAAGAACGTTGCTATTTCAACGAAACACGTGTACAATAAATCATGTTATTAAATGAAAAGGAAAGTGATTATGAAACTAACTAAAAAAGCTCAACTGCTATTAGTTGCAACAGTTCTTCCCCTACTACTTGCGGGATGTACCGTTCAATATAATGAAAACCATGAACCAATTGGTTGGCTCTATAACTATTTAGTAGTCCCAACACAATGGTTATTAAACCAAATTGCTTCCGTATTTAACGGAAACTACGCGATTGCAATTGTGATCGTATCAATACTTGTTCGTGTCGTTTTGATGCCAACACAATTCCATCAAATGAAATCGATGCTTGTCCAACAAGAAAAGATGGCGGTATTAAAACCATATATTGCTGAAATTACAGCTCGTGCAGAACAAGCTTCAACCCCAGAAGAAAAACTTGCAATCCAACAAGAACAAATGGAGTTATACAAACTAAATAATGTCTCACTAATGGGCGGTCTTGGTTCAGGATGTTTACCAATCTTGATTACACTACCAATCTGGAGTGGATTGTATAACGCGATTCTGTTGTCAAATGAAATTTCAAGTAGTGATTTCATGGGGATTAACCTTGGCTCTCAATTCTTACCAATCGCTCTTGCGACAATGGTTGCTTACTATGTTCAATCAGTAGTCAGCCAAATGGGAATGGACGAAGAAACGAAAAAACAAAGTCGTTCAATGAACTATGTTCTTCCAGTAATGATGTTCATGATGACATTCCAATCACCTGCTGGGGTTGGTATTTACTTCTTCATCTCTGCCCTTATCCAAATTTTACAATCATGGATTCAAAATACTTATATTCGTCCAAAAATTAAAGCTCAAATCGACGAAGAATTAAACCATGACAATATCGTTTTACCACAACGTACAACACCACGTAAAACAGCTCAAAAAGTAACACAACAAGAAACGTTCGCACAACGTCAAAACAAAACTGGTGGTCGTAACGCTGGTAAACAAAACCGTAGATAATAACGCAAAATACCTTTGAGAATTTCTCAAAGGTATTTTTTTGATGCAATGTGTATCATGCATGATACGTATCACGGATGATACATCTTAAAATTAAAAACTCCTTTTGTATCAATTTTGATACAAATCATTTTTGATACATTTAATTTTTTGCAATGTAGGGTGTAACAATTATGTTACGTAACAAAAATGTTACACTCGCAAAAAGAAAAAAGAGATAAGAAGAAACCTTATCTCTTTAATCGTTATAAACATCATGTAATACTCTTTCACCCAGTTCAATTTCATACGACAAACTGAATTTTTGATGATTCCAAACTTGTCTTTTCCCTAATTGAATAGATTTTTCTAAATGCGTTAACCAAGGATGCATTTCCATTAATCCTTGATTGTTTAGAATCTCTTTGCTAAGAATCATACCTCCAAGCGCTACGATTAGTTTAGAAATCTCGTCACTATACAACCATTCTAAAAATAATAGAGCTTGGTCTTTCATCTTACTTTCTTTTACAATCCCTACTGTCCCTCCACCAATCAGTGGTTGTTTTCCTGGAATACGAGCAACACCAAAATCAATATCATTTTGTAACTGTCCAGCGAGCACCGTTGAATAGTTAGAAAAGACTGTCATCATTGCTGTTTTTCCTTCAGCAAATTCCTGAACAATATCTCCCCACCATTTATCTTTGTTCTGATCACTGGTTTCTAAACTAGCCTTATATTGTTCTAAAGCTGTTTTATATGGATTATCAACTTGATTTAACACTTGCTCACGGTATCTTGGTAAGAAATCACAAGAGGTAACGAGCGGAGTTTTCATCGCAATACTATGACCATATTCTGTTTGAGATGCCTTATTTTTATTCTTTGTAAAAAATTGGCAAATCAAGTCAAATTCTTCATAACTTTGTGGTACAACTAATTCTTTTCTAAATCGCTCATAAAATTCTCGTTGAACTAATTTATTTAAAAATAAGTCCTTACGATAATAAAGCAATTGAACAGAAACGTCTAAAGGAACACCGTACCATTTATTATTAGAATACATAAACTCGTTCAGTAATTGTTCATCAAATTGATTAAGAATCTTCTTACTACCCTCTATTTCCTCTAATGGTACAAAAAGCTCTTCTGCCACTTCAGGTAACACCGCCATATCCAAACGGATTAAATCATACCCTTTTTTGAAAGCACTATTTTTAATTTTCGTAACATCGTACTCTGATGATTCCAATTCATCTATCTCAATACGAATATTTGTCTCATGTTCAAAAATACCTGATAAGAATTTCAACACACGAGTGGTTGGAGAACTAATCGTTAGCAATCGTATCTTTTGAGGATTGGCATATTTCGTATAAACATTTTTAGCTCTAAACCCTTCCGGTGTCATCAGAATACGACCCATTTCTCCAGTTTTAATTAAATCTATGACCTTTTTAGCACACAACTTATAATCTAACTCAAAAATATTTTTCTTTGCACGAATAAGTTGAAAACTATCTAGAGCATATATATTCTCTAATCGACCTCTTCCTAACCAAGACTGAATTTCTTGAATATTTCTAAGAATCTCTCTATCGATTGCAAAAATGGCACTAAATTCTTCAAGACCTACATATTGTTCAAACAATTGAATTAAATCTTGCCTATTTTTTATCGAAAATCTCTCGATTGAAAGATGACCAGAAATCTCATTTAAAATATCTTCAGATAAGGATTTTCCATTCTCGAATTTATAATCGATTAACAGTAATTTTTGATTACCTTTTTTAAATCGTTTTATTAACTCTTTTGCTAAAAGACTATACTCAAAAGAAATAACACCATATTTGTTCGCATCCTCCAAAACATCAACAAAATGTATTTTCGTGTCTTGCTGAAATACTGATAACACATTTTCTTTTGGAACATAACCAACAAATACTGCGACTGAAGGTTTTAATAGACTTTCCTTCTCCACGATACTTCGTAAATTCTTTTCTTTGAAATAGAAAACCTCAACTTCAATACTCTCTTTTTCAGCCTGCTGTAATAAACTTTCGTAGAACACGGAATAATGTTCTTTTAGAACAAAGGGAATGAAAACAACCACTTTATTTGAGGAACCTTTTCTCAACAGTTGAGCCTGAGGATTGATTGTATAACCTAATTCTTTTGCAGCCTTTAGGACTTTAGAAATCTTTTCTGAACTGACATTACCTCGTTGGTTTAATACATTAGAGGCTGTTCCGTGAGAAACACCTGCTAATTTAGCAATGTCCTTAATTGTCGCCAATTCATTTCCTCCCTTAATTTATCTAAGTAAGTTAATAATTCACTTTCATTCTCTACAACAAATCCATTAATCCCGCAACGTGCTGCTCCCCAAATATTTTCTGGCAAATCATCAAAAAACATCGTATCGTGAGGATCCAAATTGTACCGTTCAAGAAGGATGTTATAAATTTTTTCATTTGGTTTCAATACTTTTTCTTCACAAGAAAGGACAATTCCCTTAGCTACTGTAGTTGCCGGTAATAATCCTTCCTTAACTAAATCATAAAAAGTATTTGCAGCATTTGATAAAATGTAAATATTATAGCCACTTTTTGAAAGTCCAATGATTCTATCTTGAACTTTTGTAAATACATCCACGTATTTATACCAATATCTTAAAAGCTGAGTAATTTCATTTCGATACTCTTTACCTAATTTAGCAGTGACTATCTCTATCACTTCTTCCCTAGTCTTCACACCTTCATCGGTTTCCACCCACAAACCAGTCTCAAAAACCTCTTTTCTTAACAAGTCTTGCAAACTTCTATCATCAGTAATAGCTTTTAAAATTTTCTCGCTATTCCATTCAATAAGAACATTCCCCATATCAAACACTAAATTTTTCAAAATATCTCCTCCAATAAAAAAAGGCAATGAGGTAATTCATTGCCTTTTAAATGTTATTTCTTTTTCTTTGATTTCTTAGCGTTTCTTCCTCTTGTTAAGTACAATGCAGCTGTTGAAATAATCATTAGCACTACAGTATATACAAATGTCATTGCTTGAGCATTTGTAGTAGCTGTTTCATCACTGGCTTCCTTAATAACAATACCTAAAGGTTTGAATAAAGGATGATATAAGAATACAGATAAATCAAAGTCTGATAACAAGCTGTTAAAGTTCAATACTGCTACAGATAATACTGTTGGCAAGATAAATGGAATGATAACTTTAATCATCGTTTGGAAAGTCGAGGCTCCCATACTACGAGATGCTTCTTCTAATTCATCATCAATACTGAAGAATACAGCTCTCACCATTCTATATGAGAATGGTAATTTAACAACAATAAAAGCAATTAGTAACATAACAACAGTACCAATTAATACCCAATTTAAGATAATCCATCTTGGTTGGTTGTATGTGAATAAAAATCCTAAAGCAATCAATGTCGATGGTAAAATCCATGGTACTAATGCACCGTATTCAAAAAGGAAATCAAATTTCCATGTGCTACGACGTACAATTCTTGCGATCACAATGGCTAAAATCGTTACTAACACTGCCGCCAATCCAGCATATACCAAACTGATTAAGTAAGGAGAGAATGCTGAAGGACTTGTAAAGAGTTGTTGGTAATTTTCTAGCGTAAAGTTCGCTAATGAAATTTCACCCTGTTTAATGGCTAATGGTTTTGTAAATGAATACAAAATAATAAATACGATTGGCATTACATAGATGAAGAATAAAACATAAGCGACAATATGTGCAATCACATTACCAATTGGTGATTGAATCTTTTGTTTTTTAATTTTTGCTTTTGTTTTTGAGATTGACATATAACGACCACCACGTTCAACACGGTTCATGATGGTTAATAAGATAATTGTCGCTAATCCCAATAACATAGCTAAGAACGCAGCTAAATCTTTTGATGTTTGTGATTTAGCAAATGTAATAATCATTGGGTTAATGGTTTGGAAATCAGTTCCCCCAACAATTAATGGTGCAGAAACCGCTGCTAACCCTGTTAAGAATGTCAAGATCGTTAACGCAAAAATAGTTGGTAACAATGTTGGTAATACAATCTTGAACAATACATTAGCAGGACTTGCTCCCATATTTCTTGCAGCTTCAATCGTATGATAGTCAACTGATCTTACTGCGTTTCGTAAGAACATCATATGGTTGGATGTACAAGCGAAAGTCATAATGAATAATACAGCACCAAAACCGGTAAACCAGTTACTATCTAAACTTGGGAAAATTTGAGTTAAGAATTTAGTAATTACACCATTACTACCATAAACAAATTTATACCCAGTAACTAATACTACCCCACCATAAACAAGTGAAGTCATATAACCAAGTTTTAATACTTTACTACCTTTAATTTCCCAGTACTCTGTAAATAAAACTATTAAAGTACCAACAACATTAACGGTAATTACTAATGCTACCGCTAAAATAAAACTGTTTTGGATGGACTGCATTGCACGTTGAGAAGAAAAAATTTTCTGAACAGCAGTGAATGAAAATTGTCCATTTTTATAGAAAATTTCTTTTAGTAGATTTAAGTTAGGGTAAATGACTAATGCAATTAATATCCAGCCCACAATGATTCTTAAGATCCATTGACCTAGGCTATTTCTTTTGGCCATTAATCTCACCCCTAGTACTGTAGAATATCATTAGGATGAATAAATAATGTTAATTCTTGTCCTAACTCAAAAATTTCTAGATAATCATTTTTTTGAATTACACGTAAGATTTGTCCACTTTCAGCTTTAACGGTGTATTGAACTAATACTCCTTTAAACTCAGTATCAATAACTGTCCCCTTAATTGTGTAATCTTCTTCAGAAGTTGATTTGAATTTAATTCTTTCAAGTCGAATATAACCAACTTTTTCTTCTTCCTTACCAGCCAACTCTTTCATTGTTTCTTCAGTAAGTTTGTTAATATCCCCAATGAAATCACAAACAAACTCAGTTGCTGATTGATTATAAATTTCTTGTGGTGTTCCGACTTGTTCGATAAATCCGTTATTGAATACGGCAATTCTATCTGAAAGTGTCAAAGCTTCTTCTTGATCATGGGTTACATACAAAGTAGTAATCCCTAAATCTCTTTGCAATCTCTTTAATTCTAAACGTAAATCAACACGAAGTTTCGCATCTAAGTTTGATAAAGGTTCATCTAAACAAAGAATTTTTGGCTCTAATACTAATGCACGAGCAAGAGCAACACGTTGTTGTTGTCCCCCACTTAATTCAGATACATTTCGTTGTAATTGTTTATCTGAAATTTTAATCTTTTGGGCAATTTCATTTACCTTTGCGTCAATCTCAGATTTTGGCATTTTTTTGATTTTTAACCCATATGCGATATTGTCATATACAGTCATTGTTGGGAATAATGCATAACTTTGGAATACAATACCAATCTCTCTTCTTTCTGGAGCTAGTCGAGTAATATCTTTATCATCAACAAAAATACTTCCTTTAGAAGGATCGATAAACCCAACTAAAGTTCGTAATGTTGTAGATTTACCGCAACCCGAAGGTCCTAAGAACGTAAAAAATTCGCCCTCTTTGATTTCTAAATTCAAATCATCTACGGCGACAAAGTCGCCGTAGCTAATTTGAACATTCTTAAAATTAATCATGTTCAATTCCTCATCATTCTATTTTAAAAATTCAAGTTCAACTTTTTCAACCCATGAGCTGATATTTTTTGAGATGAATTCCCAGTCTAATTTTTGAGATTTTACTTTACTCATGAATTCTTTAACATCATCATTTGCTTGTTCAAGAGCTTTTTTGTTTGCTGGAATAGAAGAGAATTTCTTAGACCATTCAGCTTGAACTTCTGCACTACCGAACCAGTTAATGAATTTTTGTACAGTTTCTTTCTTCTTAGAAGTGTTTAAGATAGCAATTTGTTCAGTTACAAATGGTTCACCAACTTCTGGATACATTACATTGAAGTTATACTTACGTTCGTTTTTGTTTTGTAAGTATCCAGAACCCCACATCATGTTATATTCAAGACCATCTTTTTTGTCGATAATCATACCGATGTAGTCTGTTTCACTTGTTACGACTTTAGCGTTTTGAGCGTAACCTTTGATAATATCCCAACCTTCTTTAGAAACGCCTAACTCACCGCTATCATCACGGTAGCGAGAAGCAATACTTCCTAAGATAACTTTTGAAGTACCTCCATTTAATTTGAAGATATTGTATTTATCTTTGTATTCAGGTTTAGCTAAGTCTGTCCAATCTTTTGGCATTGTTGAAGATTCATTACCAATTAATAATAAAGGTTGAACTACTAATGGATAGTACAATCCGTCAGCATCTCCAAGAGATAAGTCAACATCGCCTTTCCAAGATGGTTCATATTTTTCTAATAAGTTTTCATCTTTCAAACGGTTAAATTCCATGTTATTTAATCCGAAAATCATATCTGCAATTGCATTGTTTTTTTCTGCAATAACACGGTCTGCTAACTCACCACCGTTGATACTTACAAATTCAATATTAAAGCCATTTTCAGCAGCTTTTTCTTTCAACCAGTCTCCACGACCGTTTGATACTGAGTTTGAGTAAATAACGATTTTTTCATCTGAAGATCCTGATGATCCAGAAGATGCTTGCGAACTTTCAGATGAAGAAGATGTGCTAGGCGCACACGCTGCTCCAAGTACCGCAACAGATAATAAAGCTAATTTTTTCAATGTTTTGTTCATAAAGATTCTCCTTTATTTTTGTTTATTTTTAATATATGAACTTAATAAATATGGCCAATCGGTTTGAATAATATCAAATCCCATTTCCAATAATTTGCCAAAGCTACCATCTAAATCCCCTGAAACTGCTCTATGGTCATCACAGTCTCCACATAACTTAGACACTTTATTTAATGTCAAAGTATTGGCCCAGAGTAGTAATCCTTTTTGATGAAGTTCATCCATAAAATTAGGATTTACCGTTTCAGCATCTAAAGTTTTAAAGATTAATTCAACAGCAACTGTATTGATGTTGGCATATTTTTCAACCAAGCGATACTCTTCTTGAGTTTTGACGATTGGCATAAAAGCGATTTCAAATTCAGCCGCATTTAAAACTTCTAGAATTTCCGGTTTAGCTGGAGCTTTTAGAATATAACGACTTGTATCTGTACGTTGTTTTAAATAATCAAGGAACGTATCCCAGTAAAACCAGCTACGATCAAAGTTGATAAAACAATTTTTTTCTGCCAAATAATCTAAAATGACATCAACTCTTTCAACATGACCTTCTAACGGTTTATCAAATTCATTCGTCACTACAAGTTCATCAATTTCATCAGAGTGTAATTCTCTAATATCTACTTCCTTTCCAAAAATATATTTTTCGACCCCGTCATGTAGTCCGTAAAAAACGCCATCTTTTGAACGAACGATATCGAGTTCTACTATATCGGCATGATGTAGTAATGCGTTGTTGAAAGCAAGTCGAGTATTCTGAATTACAGAAGCTCCACAAGTTCCTCTATGAGCGCACACTAGTACATGCTCTTTTCTTGCTTCTTGTAACGGATTAGTCATAATCATCCTCCTCTACTTTGATAGTTTACAATTATTTTTGGAACGTGTCAATATAAAGCGCTATCATTTTTTTATTTCGTTAATTTATACTATTTTCTCGTTCTTTTAAAAACCTATGTTATAGCTTTTGTATCATACGTGATACATCTTAAATTTAAAAATTCCTTTTGTATCAATTTTGATACAACTGACTTTTTTCAACGGAAGATGTAACAATTATGAACCGTAACAAAAATGTTACACTCGCAAAAAAAGACATAGCGACTCTTCGCTATGTCTTTTCCTATTGTTTTATTCTTGCATCATCCCTGCTTGGAGTTGATACATCTTATAATAGAGCCCTTCTTTCTCAAGAAGTTCTGTATGCGTTCCGCTCTCTACGATTTCTCCTTTATCGAGCACAAAGATTTGGTTAGCATCTTGAATGGTAGATAATCGGTGCGCAATCGCTAAGGTCGTTCTTCCGTTTCTCATTTTCTTAAGAGACGTTTGAATGACTTCTTCGGTTTGCGAATCGATATTAGCGGTTGCTTCATCCAGAATCAGAATTTTTGGATTGGCCGCAATCGTTCTGGCAAAGGCGATTAATTGACGCTCTCCGCTTGAGAACGTTGAGCCCTTTTCCGAAACTTTATTGTCATATCCTTGAGTCAGTTGCTCGATAAAATGATGAGCATCCACGAATTCGCTCGCTTGTTTCACTTCTTCGTCTGTAATGTCTTGGTACATACGAATATTGGAAGCCACTGTTCCATGGAACAAGAATGGATCTTGAAGCACGAGTCCGATTTTATCGCGTAGGACTTCCTGTGAATAGTGTTGAATTGGAATATCATCAATCAAGATTTCTCCTTCTTTGAAATCATAGAATCGTAAGAAGAGATTCATAATAGAAGATTTCCCTGATCCAGTTGAACCAACAAAGGCGACGGTCTCTCCTGGATTCACGACAAAGTTAATATTCTTTAATACATTGCGTTTCCCATCATAAGAGAAAGTGACGTTTCTAAACTCAATCTTCCCGTCTTTAATCTCACTAACCTTTCCAAGTTGTTCAGGTTCGTAATCCGTATTATCGATGACTTCAAAGACACGAGTCGCCGCAATCATCGATGTTTGAATAATCGAGAAGTTTTGCGTCACATCGATTAATGGATTAAATAACTGATTTGAGAATTGAATAAAGGCGTACATCACCCCTGCTGTCACACCAGCTACTTCCCAAGTAAGGCCAAAGTATAAAATAATGACCGCATAGGCAACGAGCTTAAGTAGCGACATCGCAGGACGAAGGAACAGACTATTTACGTTAATCGAACGATTCGAGAATTGCACATGCTCCTCATTAATCTGTTCGAATTCTTTTCTTAAACGTTCTTCCTGGTTAAATGCCTGAATCATTTTCATCCCATCAATACTCTCTGCTAGCTTCACGTTAATCTCGCTGAGCTTCTCACGCGTCTTACGAATCACGCTATGAGAGAGACGGTTATAGACTTTAATGGACGCAAACATCACCGGAATAAAAAGAACCATTAATATCGTAAGGCCTACATTCATACTAAACATCGCAGATAATGTGGCCACGACGATAAATAAGGTACTTAGAAACGTTGAGAAAATCGAACTAAACATATCGCTGACCGCCTGTGTATCGTTTGTTAAACGGGAAACGATAGCTCCAGCTGGTGTTGTATCAAAGTACGTCATATTGAGTTTTTGCATATTCGAAAAGGCCTCTTGACGCAAATCTCTTACGACACTATTAGATACATAGCTAAAGGCATAGGTCCCAATATACGTTAATAAAACCCGCAATAAGAATAGTGAGTAGTACACAATAAGGAGCCAGTATCCTTCATTCCATGTGCCTTTTTCAATATACGTATCAATATAATAACGAGCCATCAATGGAATCACTGTTGCAGTTACACTGGATAAGAGGATAAATAAAATCGCAATCGTACTTGACTTTTTATAACGCAATAAGTAGGCGATGAGTCGATTAAAGGTCTTCATGTTCAACTGCACTTCCCCCTTCTTCAAGTGTCGCTTCAAGCTGTTGACGGTCGTAGGTTTTGGCATACCAACCACCAAGCGCCATCAATTCTTCATGCGTTCCTTTTTCAATAATCCGTCCATCTTGGAGCACGATAATAAGGTCCGCATGCACAATCGCTGATAGACGGTGCGCTGTAATCATCGTTGTTTTGTCGCTGCGTTCACGTTTCAAGTTCTCTAAAATTAAATGCTCTGTCTTTGCATCAACAGCCGATAACGAATCATCGAGCATTAAGATTTCAGGGTTCACAATCAGCGCGCGTGCCATCGATAGACGTTGTTTTTGACCGCCTGATAAAAGCACTCCCTTCTCCCCGATTAACGTATCGAATCCGTCCGGCATCACCATGATATCGTCATACAATCCGCAAATTTTAGTCGCTTCTACAACGTCTTCGTCAGAAAGAGTTGGATTTCCAAAACGGATATTGTCTTTAATCGACATCGCAAATAGAATCTGTTCTTGCGGCACATAGCCCATAAGCGCACGCAAGTCTTTAATACGATAGTCTTGAATGGAACGTCCATTGATCAAAATCTCTTCTTTTCCTGCATCATATTGACGAAGGAATAATTTTAAGAGCGTTGATTTCCCAGAACCTGTTGGGCCCACAATCCCCAGCGTTTGCCCTTGGTGAAGGCTAAATGTTACGTCTTCTAATGTTGGGACATCTTCGTATTGGAAGTTGTGAATTGCAACAACTATCTCACGAGCTTCTGTAATCGGAAGGGCCTGTGGAGATTCTTCGACTTGGCTTGTTTCTTCCATTAATTTTTCAATACGACGATACGAAATACTAGCACGTTGACCGATATTCAGGAGCCAACCAATGGCTTGAAGCGGCCACACTAGCATATCTAAATACGTCATAAAGGTAATCATTTCCCCAACCGTGAATTCTCCACGTTGGATTAAATATCCACCATATCCCAAACTGATTAAGTAGCTGAGACCTACGAAAATCAAAACGATTGGATCGAATAGATTATTATATTTTGCAGCGTGGTTATTCTTCTTCCATGCATCTTGGTTCGTTTTCCAAAACGACGCTGTTTCTTTTTCGCCATACCCAAAAGATTTCGTCACTTTTATTCCAGAAACACTCTCGTTCACATGATTATTCAGTAAGGAGAAAGCTTCTTGTGATTCCTTATAGCTCTGATGCTCTGCACGAACCACGATATTCGTCGCAATCGCAAGTAGCGGCAATGGAATAATCGCAACGAGTGTCATTCGCCAATCCAACATAAAGAACATCGTCGCCAGCGTCACTAACGCTGTAATCGAGGCATCAACAGCCGACATCACACCTCCGCCTGCAGTCATGACAATAGCACTCACGTCATTGGTCGCATGCGCCATTAAGTCTCCAGAGCGATACTTTTGATAAAAGCTCGGAGACATGCTTGTAAAGTGTTCGTATAATTGATTTCTCAGTCTCTGGCCTAACGAGTTCGCAGTCCCAAAGATAAAGAGCCGCCATACGAAACGGAGTCCATACATGGCTACTGCTGAAAGGAGCAATAACAGTAAGTTCCATAATAAAGACGATGTTGTGAGCGTCTTAAGGTCGATGGAATCGACAACTTCCCCAATCACTCTTGGTGGAATCAAATTGAATACACTGACTAGCGACAATGCAATAATTCCAATCGTGTATCGTTTCCACTCTAATTTAAAAAACCACGATAATTTCTTTAATAAATACATATTTCTCTCCTTTCACGCGTCTATCTATTGTACTATAGTCGTCTTTCTATTTCATATGATACGTTCTAAAAAAGACAACCCTTCTCCAGGTGGAAAAGGATTGCCTAAGGACTTTAATTTTTCTTTTGTGTTTGTGGATAAATCCATAAGAAGACAACCAATGCAATGACTGCTAATGTCGTTACAAAAAGGATACTTGTTCGTCCTGCTGTTACTAAATTCGAATCAAACGAGCTGAAAATTCGCGCGATAATTGTTGTCGAAATCGCACCAGTGAACTGTTGTAAGGTATTCACAATACTATTTCCGTCCGCTTGAATTTCTGGTTTCAACTGAGCTAACGAATACGTGACGTTACTTCCCATTACAAAGCCAATCCCTGTCATAAAGATGACGTTAAGGGCTAATAAAGGATAAATTGTCAATCCTGGGAAGAAGAAGCTGATAGAAACTCCTCCAATCACTGCAAAGATTAATCCTGTTAAGATTGGTTTTAGTGGACCTGATTTATCATACCAGCGACCAGATAAGGCTGAAAGAACGGCTACCATCGCTGCCCCTGGGAACATAAAGAGCCCTGCCACTGTGGCTGTTTCGCCCCACGCTAATTGAATGTAGTTTGGATAAATAAAGGATAATCCAAGTACAATTCCTTGGAAAGCCAAGACGATATATAATGTTGCGTTGAACGTCGCAAACTGGAACGGTTTGAACGACAAGAGAGCATTCTCTCGGTTAAAGTAGAAGAACGCTGCAAATGCCACGACCACTACTCCAAGGTAGACGACTGATAAATGTTCAATCGCCATCAATAAACTTGCAAGTCCAATCCCTAATGTCACAAACGCCATAAAGTTGAATGGTTGTTTCTTAGGAGATTCTTCTGTTGGAATCGCCCAAAGTCCCATCACTAACGAGAATACTAAGAATGGAATCAATGCGAAGAAAATCGCACGCCATCCAAATGCGCTTGAGACAACCCCGCCAAATGTTGGTCCAATTGGTGGAGCTAGTGCTGTTGTCATTGCTCCAATCCCAATGACGGTTCCATGTTGATGCAGCGGTACTTTCGATAATACGATATGGAACATTAACGGAAGTGCAATCCCGGTTCCAATCCCCTGCATAAAGCGTCCGAGTAATAAAATTATTAAGCTTGGTGAAATACAGTCAATTAAGACCCCACCGATAAATAAAAGGTTCGATGCCAAGAAGAGTTGGCGAATCGTGTAGTTTCGTGTTAAATAAGCCGTAATTGGCACGACAATGGCAATAGCCAGTAAGTATCCTGTTGTTACCCATTGAATCCCTGAAGAATCAGTATTGAATTCTGTCATCAGTGTCGGGAAGGTAACGTTCATTGCGGTTTCAATCAACACGCCACAAAAGCTCATAATCGCCGTTGCGACTACTGCTGGAATGACATGCCATGTTTTCGTTTGGTTTCCCATTGAGTTCTCCTTTCTTTGCGTTATGATCGCCATAAAAAAACCGCAACCTTACTCGAGAGTAAGATGTTGCGGTTTAAATTATTTTATAACGCTGTTTCCTAACGTTTTTTCTTTAATTTTTTCAATTTATTTTGTTTTTGACGGCGTGCGTATTGTTGCATACCGATTTGAGCGAGTTTGTTTCCACGTCCGCCCATGCCCATTTGGTTCATCATGCCTTCTAGGCCTTTCATATTACCGTTGGACATTTGGTTCATCATCTTCTTAGATTCGTTGAACTGTTTAATTAAACGGTTCACTTCTGCTAAAGGACGAGCCGAACCTGCCGCAATACGTTTACGACGAGCTTGTGATAAGATATCTGGATTTTCACGCTCTTGTGGAGTCATTGATAAGACGATAGCTTTCATACGAGCTGTATCTTTTGGATCCACTTTTAAGTCGTTTAGACCAGCCATTTTATTTAACCCTGGAATCATCTTCAAGATATCTTCTAGCGGTCCCATCTTATTCACTTGGTCTAATTGGTCGATAAAGTCATTAAAGTCAAAAGTGTTGGCTTTAATTTTATCCGCCATCTCTTGCGCTTTTGCTTCATCGAAGTCTTGTTGCGCCTTCTCGATAAGGGTCATCATATCCCCCATACCAAGAATACGAGAAGCCATACGTTCTGGGTAGAAGATTTCGAAGTCTTCTAATTTTTCCCCACGACCTGTAAATTTAATTGGTTTTCCTGTAACAGAACGGATAGATAGAGCCGCACCACCACGAGTGTCCCCATCAAGTTTTGTAAGGATAACCCCTGAAATATCGAGACGTTCATTAAATGTTTGAGCTACGTTTACGGCATCTTGCCCTGTCATTGAGTCGACAACGAGTAAGATTTCGCTTGGATTTGCGACTGCCTTGATGTTTTGTAATTCTTCCATCAAGTTTTCGTCAATATGCAAACGACCGGCCGTATCGATAATCACTAAGTCGCGACCATCAATTTTCGCTTTTTCAATCGCTTGTTTGGCGATTTCCACTGGGCTTACTTGATTTCCAAGTGAGAATACTGGGAAGTTTAATTGTTTCCCTAATGTTTGTAATTGGTCAATCGCGGCTGGACGGTACACGTCGGCAGCAACTAGTAATGGGCGTTTCTTTTCATGTTTCGCCATGAAGGAAGCGAGTTTACCAGCAGTTGTTGTTTTACCGGCCCCTTGTAGACCGACCATCATCACTACCGTTGGCGGTTTAGCCTCGAAACGGAATGGCGCTTGTTCGCCCCCCATTAATTCTGTTAATTCTTCGTTAACGATTTTAACGACTTGTTGTGCTGGTGATAATGCTTCAAGCACATTGGCACCTAATGCACGTTCGTTCACTTTACGTACGAAGTCTTTTACAACTTTGAAGTTAACGTCGGCTTCTAAAAGCGCAAGACGCACTTCACGCATCATTTGTTTTAAGTCAGCTTCCGTAATTTTTCCTTTTCGTGAAACGGAAGTCATCGCATTTTGCAGACGATCTGATAATCCTTCGAATGCCATAATTTCACTCCTTGAGTTTATTTATTCATCTCTTGTAATTTTGAAACGATTGAAGCAAGCTGTGTTGCCTCAGGATAGTTCTTTTGAATCTCTTTTTCTAATTCATCATAGTGCTCTTGGCGTTTATAGAAATCAGCGACTAGATGTAATTTCTCTTCGTAGTTTTCTAATAACTTTGCCGAGCGGCGGATATTATCATATACTGCTTGACGGCTCACGTCAAATTCTTCGGCGATTTCACCAAGCGAATAATCATCCCCATAATAGAGCTCCATATATTCGAGTTGTTTATCGGTTAAAAGGCTGCCATAGAACTCTACAAGCAAGTTCATTTGCGTTGTTTTTTCTAATTCCATTCGTTGCCCTCCCTTAAACTCATATCCTTTATTATAGCAAAGTTAGGGGTATTACGCTAACAAAAAACGGAGTAGAACTTCCCCTGGAACTTGTATCATTCCGGCTTGTTTTCTACTCCAAAAAAAGAACTATATTCGATTTATTACGTTATCACCCTTTTTACACAGAACATTCTACCAAACTGCATCAACAGTTGAAGAATACTCCATCCCATCATCAAAAGAACTAGTTTACTACAAATCCCAAAAACTTCTTGTAAAAAAAGTGGAAGGGTACTATCCACAAATGCATCCACAATCATAATATGACTGGCATTGATTTGATAAAATAGTAAAAGAAAGATTAAAGCTTCCCCTACTCCAATTAGCCAATCGTGTTGCTTGTTACTACGTTGCACTATTCCAAACACCAACAGTCCAGTCAAGGATTGAAACAGTATTAGTACTCCTTCCTCAAAAAATACACCACTTTGATTATAGAAATAGATTGAAAAAAGAAATTGAATCAATAAACAGATAAAAGACAAATAATGGTAGACCTTACTTAACGACTTCATCATTAACTCATCCCCTTTCTATTCAGCTATTCACTAAGTAAATTATACACAATATAAAATTGGTTCTTAAGTAAATGCACTCGAAATTTAAACTTATACCAACCCAATAAGTGCTTCAATTTCCGCTAGACTTTTTGCAAAATGAATTTGGCTTCTATCTTCTTCGCTTAGTAAGTTCGTTTCCACCATTTTATCGAAAAAGGCTTCTAAATGATCGTAATATCCTTCCATATTATAGAAGATACAAATGCCATTGGTTTGGCCTACACGCACCCAAGAAACCACTTCTGCAATTTCTTCAAGGGTTCCTGGCCCCCCAGGCAGCGCAATGTACACATCACTAAGTGCAATCATCTGATTTTTACGCTCGGACATCGTATCGACAATATGAAGTTTCGTGATATCTTGTTTCGCAATTTCACGGTCTACAAAGAACTGCGGCATAACGCCAATGACCTCTCCACCTTCATTCATCACGGCAGTCGCAACGACTCCCATGAGTCCTGTATTTCCACCACCATAGACGAGCGTGTGGTGATTTTGGGCCATCCACTTCCCTAACTCTTCTGTTTTCTTATCAAATGCAGGGCAATTACTTTGGCTTGCCGCACAATAAACTGCAATATTCATACGTTCTCCTTTAAAAGAAAGAGGCGTAATCTCTTACGCCCCTCTACTCATTTTTATTTAAACGCTGCGATAATTTCGTCAGCGATATCTTTAGAACAGATAACACCTGTTGTCTTTTTGTTAGGAACTAAGAAGTCCACTTCTTTTCCATCTACTGTACTGTAGTGTAATCCTAATTCTTTAGCAATCACCATTCCTGGTGCGATATCCCAAGGTGCTAATAATGTAGAAACATACGCTACAGATTTTCCTAAAATCACTTGGATATGCTCGATTGAAGAAGCACCGTAAGTACGAGTAACCATTGCTTTACGAATCATTTCTGCTTCTTTTTCGTTGGCTTCTAATAACATGAATCCATTCACGTTAATTGAGCTGTCGCCAATGCTGTGGATTTCAGGAGTTGAAATACGACGACCATTGCAGTATGCACCGTAATCTTTAATACCGAATACTAAACGATCGCGCATTACATCGTAAATGTAACCTAATAGACCTACACCATCTTTATATAACGCAATCATGATACCGAAGTCTTCTTGACGTTTCACGAAGTTCAATGTGCCATCGATTGGGTCGATTAACCAAACGTAACCGTCCATTGAAGTTAATTCGTCACCGAAACCTTCTTCTCCCATGATTTTGTGTGTTGGGAATTGTTCACGAATTTTTGCGATAAAGAATTGTTCGATTTCTTTATCCACGTTTGTTACTAAGTCATTACGGCTTGTTTTTGTATCTACTTTTAATGGTTCCCCAAAGCTGTGACGGATTTTTTGTCCAGCCTCCATAATCCAGTCATTTACTAATAAGTGTGTTGCTAATAAATCCATTATTTTTTCAATCCTTCCATACGAATAATTTTTGTTGCGTTTTTACTTGCTTGGACCACACGATACAGGCTATATCCAGATGCTTCCTCGAATTCACGGCCCAGTCTCTTCTCTTCACCGATACTACGGACTACCGTTTTAAATTCTTGGTAGGCTTTTTTAAATGCCTCGACTTGGATTCCTTTTTCGTAAGCCTCTTCGACCGCATTCCAAAGTTTGATGACTTTATTCATCTCTTCATGCGACCATTCCAAATCAATTGGATAACTATAATTGGCCATCTCGCCACCTCACAATCATACCTATTTAGTATACACTTTTTCTGCAAGAGTTTCCATTTATGAAGCAAAAAAATTGTCTATGAAGATGATAACTTCGAATCCTTACGGATTTTTTCATTGTCGCTGTAATGGGGCACCGGCTCGAGCCTTGCGTCTTTCGCCTTTAAAGCCTCAAAGCAGGAGTAAGAAAAACTTCTAACTCCTGCTAATTCGCATTTAATGCACTTCCCCATTACTACGACAATGAATCCGCCAGATTCTACGTCATCATCTTCTTGGTGCTTTAATATGAAGTATACAACTCTTCCAGAATTTACTAAATAGGTTGATTCCTCGAATATTAGACAAAACTGCTCTGACTTATTAACTGATTTTCATTATAATTTGTTTAGAGCACCCTTCTAAACTAACTCGCTACACTCTCTAACTCGAGAAGCACCGGTCCCTTTCCCTTGGACAAAAATCCCAAAAGAAAATCATTCGTTTAAAAAGAGAATTAAAGACTCTAATTACTTACTTGCCATATATTCAAAATACTTGTGAGCATCCAACTAGAACAAATGGCCCTATCGAAGGAATCAACAATAAAATAAAAGTACTTAAAAGAAATGCCTATGGCTTTAGAAACTATTACCATTTTAGAAACAGGATTATTTTAATAACAAAAATGTTTGGCCCAAAACAAAAAGGAATTAAGCAACAATTAGTTG
>URWJ01000008.1 GCA_900551535.1 uncultured Granulicatella sp.
TACGGCCATATGTTGGTTTCATCCCAACAATCCCTGTGAAACTTGCAGGTTGGCGGATAGAACCACCAGTATCAGAACCTAGAGACGCTAGTACTTCGCCTGAAGCAACTGCTGCGGCAGAACCACCTGAAGATCCACCAGGTACTTTTGTTAAGTCCCAAGGATTTTTTGTTTTCTTGAAGTAAGAAGTTTCTGTTGAACCACCCATGGCAAATTCATCCATGTTTAATTTACCAACGTTCACCGCACCTTCTGCTTTTAATAATTCCATAACGTGCGCGTCGTAAATTGGGTTGAAGTCTTCTAACATACGGCTTGAAGCAGTTGTTAAAAGATCGCGAGTGACGATATTGTCTTTAATCCCAATTGGAAGACCTTGAAGAGAAGCTTCTTCGCCGTAGCCTTTTTCGTCAGCAGCGGCTGCTTGTTGCAGTGCTTCTTCTTCATTTAATGTCACGAACGCTTCTACTTTAGGTTCTAAAGCGTGGATACGTTCGAATGTTTCTTTTGTTAATTCAACAGACGTGAATTCTTTGTTACGAAGGCCTTCGTGAAGCTCAACTAATGTTTTGTTTTCGATAATACTCATGCTTCACCCTCCTCGTTTTCACCCATAATCGCAGGCACTTGAATAAATCCATCTTCGCTTGTTTTTACATTACGCATTAACAAGTCGCGGTCTGTTCCTTTTTCAGCAACATCTTCACGCATCACATTCACTAATGGATATCCGTGAGTTGTGACAGGCACACCCGTTGTATCTACTTCGTTTAATTGTTCCACCATATCAATGATATCGCTCATTTGTTCTGTAAAATGAAGGATTTCATTGTCGGCAAAAGTTAGCTTTGCAAGTTTGGCAACGTGTCTAACTTCTTTTTCCTCAATGGCCATGTTTTTTCCTCGCTTTCAAAATCATTACTTTACTATTGTAAAAGGCTTCTATGCCTCCGTCAACGTTAATCAAAGATATGGTAGGTGAAGACTCCTTGCGACATATCTTGCAACAAGAATGCCTCCATTCCATTAATTGAACTAATTCGAACTTCTACCGGTGTTGTTTTCGGTAAGTATTTATTCGCAACATCCGTTACGTGCTGTGCTAAAGCGATAATTTCTGATTCTCCATAGAATTGCGTCATAATATTCACGACCATCTTCTTCGCTACATTATCTTGATACATCACGCGAGCCGTTACCCCTGAGAGGTTCGGGAAGAAGTTTTGCACTTCTGTTCTGAAGTTTTCAAACGCTGTTGACTCTTCTGTCGCAGATTCGTTCACTAATGGAAGCACGACTACTTTTTGGTTCACGTTTGACCAGTTTGTAATCTCTGTTCCTTCTACTGAAGTGGCTTCAAGAACGTATACCCCGCCACCGATATCATCTTTAGACGTTTGGCGGAACACTCCGAACACGATTGGCACAGCCTTCAATGCATCATTTTGACGAAGTCTTGTAAGGATTGTGTTCGCAATCGCTTTGGCTTGTTCGATCATCACCTCGTTCGAGATTTCTGTTTCAGCATCCTTGCCGTCATTCGTGTAATAATCCACACTATTCATCGCAATCCCGATACTAATTCCACCTAATTCAAAGTTGTTTTCCGTTTGAATCATGTAGTCTTGTTCGAGAATCTGCGCTAAATAAATTGGAGCACGTCCTGTTGGAGATGTATCTCCATTATCAGCAGGATTTAACCCGTCTGGATTTTTATCACTCTTACGCGCAATCCATTTTGCGGTTGTTTCTGCATCGATAATTTGCCCTTCTCTAAAGAAGTATTGGTTCGTTGGGAACACGCTTCTTGAAAGGTCAATCAATCCTGTCTCAAAGTTCTTTAAGTTGAACCCTGTGTTTAAGCTTAAAGTCGCTCCACGGTTTTGGCTCACTTCATATTTACCATTTGTGACAAGCGCACGGTAAAAATTATTTGATAATTGATTTGTTGTTGATTGTACTACTTTTGTGTTGGAATCTTTACTAGAATTTGTGCTTTGTTGATTTGCTCTTGTAACATCTGCACAGGCAGCTAGTGAAATCACACTTGCTAAACCAAGTAATCCCAATCGTAATGTTTTTCTCATGTGATGTCCTTTCTATGCAAGAGAATCGAGAAATTGTTGCTCGCTCCACACTTCGATGCTGAGGTCATTTGCCTTCGTTAATTTACTTCCAGCAGAATGCCCCGCGATGACCACGTCCGTTTTTTTAGAAACTGAGCCGGTCACCTTCGCTCCAAGCGATTCGAGTTTTTCTTTTGCATCTTGTCTTGTTAATTGTTCTAAAGTCCCTGTTAACACAACGGTCTTACCACTTAGGACGTGTCCTGAAGCGATAGAATCGTCTTTTGTCACTCCAAGATAGGTCATATTCACGCCACTATCTTGCAATTCTTGAATTAATTCTTGAACAGATGGTTGTTCAAAATAAGTTTTTACACTATAAGCAATAATATCACCTAAACCATCAATTTCCAACAATTGTTCAATGCTCGCTTCTTGCAGAGCCGTCATCGTTTTGAAATGTTGCGCTAATTCTTTCGCCGCCTTGGTTCCCACATGACGGATTCCAAGCCCTGTTAAGAGGCGTTCGAGGGAGTTTTCTTTACTCTTCTCGATGGCTTCTAAGATGTTTTCTGCGCTCTTTTGTTGCACTTTGTCTAGAGCTAACAACTGGTCTAGCGTTAATTTATATAAATCTGCCACATCCATGACAAGCCCTTCTTCAAAGAGTTGCTTGATGACACGTGGCCCAATTCCACTCATATTCATCGCGTTACGAGAAACAAAGTGACTCAAGCCTTCTGTCAATTGAGCAGAACATTTTGGATTCAAGCAGCGAATCGCCACCTCTTCTTCCAAATGTTCTAATTTTTCATGACAGACCGGGCAAGTCGTTGGAAACTCGTACGGCTTGCTCGTTTCTGGACGTTTCTCTAAAATCACGCGTGTGACTTCTGGAATTATGTCTCCAGCCTTATGAATCACTACGGTATCTTCTAGACGGATGTCGCGCTCCTTAATCAAGTCAATATTATGCAAGCTCGCACGGCGTACCGTCGTTCCTGCTAGTTGAACGGGATCCATCACCGCAGTCGGTGTCACCACCCCTGTACGTCCAACTGTCCACTCGATATCGCGGACAATCGTTTGTGCTTCTTCGGCTGGGAATTTATACGCGATTGCCCAACGTGGAGCTTTCACCGTAAAGCCGATTTCTTCTTGAGCGGCAAAATCATTCACCTTAATCACCATACCGTCAATTTCATATGGCAAATCTGGACGTTTTGCAGCAATCGTCTCGATGTAATTCCACACTTCATCAATCGTTTGGCATTTTAAGCGCTCAGGATTTGTGACAAAGCCAATCTCTGCCATTTTCTCTAATAGCTCTTCTTGGGTTGAAACATTTAGCTCTTCCACACTTGGACTGCTGTAAAGAAAGACCGACAAGTTTCGCTTCGCCGCAATTTTTGGATCCAGCTGACGAAGACTTCCTGCCGCCGCATTTCTTGGGTTGGCAAAGACTTCGAGTCCTTCTTCTTCACGCGACTGGTTTAATGCCACGAAAGATTTCTTCGGCATATAACATTCCCCGCGCACTTCAATATTCCAAGGTTCTTTTAGAGAAAGCGGCACAGATTTAATCGTACGGACATTCCCCGTTACGTCTTCTCCTGTCGTTCCATCTCCACGAGTCGCCCCAAGTACAAGCTGTCCGTTTTGATACGTCAACGCGATAGAGAGTCCGTCGATTTTCAATTCACATACATATTCAATCGCACGGTTCGTTAATTTACGAAGACGCGCATCGAATTCTTCCAAATCTTCTTTTGAGAAAGCATTTGAAAGACTGAGCATTGGGTTCGTGTGCGTTACCTTCTGGAATTGGTCGAGCACTTCTCCACCCACACGTTGCGTAGGTGAATCAGCTGTCACGAATTCCGGATGTTCAACTTCAAGCGCCACTAGTTCATGATAAGCCTTGTCGTACTCCGCATCGGTTGCAGTTGGCTTATCTTCCACATAATACTCATGACTCCAACGATTTAATTGTTCTTTTAGCTCTTCAATTCTTTGTTGAATCGTTGTACTCATCTTCATCCTCTATTCTTCGATTTTTTCGATTGGGGCAAAACTTGCAAGGAGACGTTTAATCCCCATTCCTGCAAAGGCCACGTCTAACTCTTGACGGTCCCCTTCACCGGTAATACGGACAACAGTTCCTGTTCCCCATTTTTTATGCGACACTTTCATACCCACAGTCCAGCCATCTGTTGAAGACGTGCTTGATGCTTGCGGCTTGTCTGCACGTTGAATACGCGCTGGTGTCGTTTGTTTCTTTTGTAAATAACCACCGCCACTAGACGATTGGCTACTTGAGCGATAGCGGTCAAATAATCCTCCGCCACCTGTTGATGACGTAGACTGACCCCCACTACGAGATCCGTAAGACGACGTTTGGCTACGCGTTCCATAAGAAGATTTCGAATCGTTCGTATAGAAACTGCTTGAGTAATACGAATCACTCACCGTTACGCCTTCTTTTTCTAATAGGCTGTCATCAATTTCTTGCATGAATCGTGACTCACGATAGTTTTGTGTCTTCCCGTAAAGAAGTCGTGAGTACGCACGGGTCATAAAGAGTTTCTTCTCGGCACGGGTAATCCCTACATATGCCAAGCGACGTTCCTCTTCTTCGCCATCTTCTTGGAGTGATCGTCCTGATGGGAAAATCCCGTCTTCCATTCCGACAAGGAACACAACAGGGAACTCAAGCCCTTTTGCCGCGTGCAAAGTCATTAATGTGATTTGAGAAGCGCTCGTCTCTTCTTCGCTTTCCATATCCGTCACCAGTGATAAGTCCGTTAAGAATTGGACGAGCGGTGATTCTTCAGCTTGTGTATCTAAACGGCTATCCTCGAACTCTTTGGCTACCGATAGGAACTCGCGCATGTTATCGATACGTGCATCGGCTTCCATGGTTCGCGCTTGCTCAAGGGCTGTAATATACCCTGACTTATTCATCACTTCTTCGATTAGGTCCGTTAATGTGACAAACTCTTGCATCTTCGTTAAATCAGCGATGAGTTGTGCAAAATCAGCTAACCCCTTGCCTGCTTTTCCAGAAATGCCGTTTAACGGACTTCCGGCTGCTTCTAAAAGCGAGAAGCTATGCATTTCGGCAAAGAGAGCGAGTTTTTCAATACTCTTATCTCCGATACCGCGTTTTGGCGCATTCACCACACGTCTGAAACTAAAGTCATCCGTTGGGTTCACTAAGAGTCGTAAGTAAGCAAGAAGGTCTTTGATTTCCATGCGCTCATAGAAGCGTTGGCCTCCGACCATCTTGAATGGCATATTCGCCTTCAGTAAATCTTCTTCAAGAGTACGTGACTGCGCGTTACTTCTGTAAAGCACCGCAAAATCGCTATAGTCATACCCGTCAAAGTTCACCATTTTTTGAATTGTACTGATGACATAACGAGATTCATCATATCCCGACTGTCCGCAGTAATACGTGATTTTCTCACCGGCTTCATTGTCGGTCCACAATTCTTTTGGCTTACGATTCACATTGTTTTCAATCACTTGGTTGGCTGCTTTTAAGATGGTCTTTGTCGAACGGTAATTTTGTTCCAGCAAGACCACTTTGGCATCCGGATAATCTTGTTCAAATGACAAGATATTTTCCATATCGGCTCCACGCCATCCGTAAATACTTTGGTCGGCATCCCCTACCACGCAGATGTTTTTGAATTTATCTGCAAGTAGCTTCACCAACAAGTATTGCGCGTGGTTCGTATCTTGATACTCGTCCACGTGAATGTAGTGGAATTTTTGTTGGTAGTAATCCAATACATCTTGATGCTCTTGGAATAATTTAACGGTCAACATGATAAGGTCATCGAAGTCTACCGTCATATTTTTACGCATTTCTGCTTGATATTCTTTATAACATTTCGCATAAATTTGGCTCACATAGTCCAAATGGTTCTTCGCAAATGTTTCAGCGTCTTCGAAATTATTTTTCGCATTGCTGATGGTTGCTAAAGCTCCACGTGGCTCATAGCGGTCCGTATCGATATTGAGTTTCTGCATAATTCGCTTCATCGCAGAAAGCTGGTCGCCTGCATCGATAATCGTAAACGACTTGGCTAAACCGATACGCTCACAGTCACGACGAAGGATACGCACGCACATCGAGTGGAAGGTTGATACCCACATATCTTGTGCCTGTTCTCCGACAAGTGCCGCCACACGCTCTTTCATCTCGTTGGCCGCTTTATTCGTAAACGTAATCGCTAAAATATTCCACGGTTGTACCGCTTCTTCTGCCAAAATATAGGCCATGCGGTGGGTTAAGACCCGTGTCTTCCCACTACCTGCACCAGCCATGACAAGAAGTGGTCCTTGTGTATGCATGACCGCTTCTTTTTGGCGAGGGTTCATTCCCTTAATTAATTCACTCGAATTTTTCACAACTCTGTCCTTTCATAAAGGTTATTGAACGTTGAAAAATAAATCTGTCACTTCAATTTCTCGGAGTAATTCCACACTTGAAGCTCCGCGTAGTCGAATCACACCAAGCACGTCAGTTGGGCGTTTTGGTGTTAATTGGAAGAATTCGAAGTCCCATTGTGGTTTCAATAACGTTAATAAACTTGCTTTTTCCATCATCGATTCATAGATTGGCACGATGATCATTTCTTCTTTGATTTCTTTGTATTCGATTGGTAATCCTGTTGCCACGCGCACAAGAATTTCAGACATGCTATGACCTAAGAAGGCGCTGCTGAATTGTTGTTGCACGAGTGGTAATTGGTTGACGCCATCCACATAGAAAATACCATTATTTCCCATCTTCACTTGAATCGAAAGAATGGTTGTTCCAGATAAATTATCCATAATCTTGAAGGCAATGCGCTTTAACTCTTGCACCCATTCTGGATTTAGGCGACGAGAAACGATACTGTATTTTAATTTTCCAGTGATATATACATCTTCTGAAATCGGTAGTACCGTCACGCGGTCTTCGTAGTCACGCACGACTGTCACTGTAAAATGACGTTGCGCTGGAACGAAGGCGGTTAACATACATGGGCCTTCTTCAAATTTTTCAAGAACGCGCTCTTCGAAGTCTTCATCGTAGAGCTCTAACTTTTCTTCCACGCGATTCATTACAAGATTGCTTTCTAAGTACGCTGGAAGGCCGATGCTTTGGACAATCGAAGGTAATTCGCCGACCGTTGTCACTAAACTATATGGTGCTAAGTTAATCGCATGCGTATCTAAGAATAATTTTTCAACCGTACGATTTTGCGAAATCTCTGCTAGTTCAAACGATTGATAATAGCGAGTTTTGCTGCTGATTTCATATAACACATCAACCGGTACTAAGTTTGTTAATAATAAAACCGTGTCTACTTTTTCTGCGAAATCTAATAACGCTTCACGGTCTTTGTAAGAAGAGACGATTTCATATTCAGCCATCGAAATAGCCGCTTCGTTCGATTGGTGATAGCAGTACACAACGTACCCCATTTTTCTTGCTTCGCGAGCGATAGATGCTACTTGTTCATCTCCACCGATAATTCCGATGATGGCTCCTGGTAATAACTGACTCATTTATATCCTCTCCTTTTACTGAACCGTTTGAGTGTTACGAACTCTTTCGTACGGACACGGTTGTTTCTTCTGTTGGTAATTGATCGTATTTATATAATTCATGCTCTTCAATCATTTGAATAAGCTTTTGTGCATAGGTTGGGTCGGTCGCATAACCTGCATCTTGCAAGGCTTGTGCTGCTTGTTTGTAGTTTCTAGCCCCTAGCACCTTGTGATAGAGCGTTGGGTCCCAGTCCACGCCGTACGCTAATAGTTGCGCATGGGCTTCAACTGATTCTGCCCAGCTTTCATACACGCGGAATCGTCCGTTAATCGTAATCCATGTGTTATTCACGAATTCTGCGGTTTCTAGGACGACGTTTGGTTCAGCAGCAGACCCTTTCACGCCGTATAAATTATAATATTTACTTGCTAATAAACTCTCTCCCCAGTTCGATTCAAGAATCGCTTGCGCTAAACTCACGCTTGGCAACACGCCGTAGTCTTTATACGCTTGTTGCGCCGCTGGGATGAGTACTTTTAAAAATTCATCTTGTGTCACGTGTATTTCCTGTGGCTCGGATTTATGTTCAGATAACCATGTGATGGTCCCGGCCAAAAGAACGCTTGCTACAGCTATGATGAGAAGTCCCGTCAATTTCGATAATGACTTGAACCACTCGACAAGATGAAAGACGAATTTATTTTTTCTTTTCTTTCTTTTCGCCACAGTTTCACCACTTTCTTTATCTTTTCAATTTTATCATAAAATGGCCTATAAAAAAATGGATACCCCCTTGTTTTCAAAGAGAGTATCGCATTCATTTCGCAAACAGTTATTCCTCTAAATTAGATTCTGGAACAAACGCATTTTTGCTATATTCTAAATATTTTTGTTGCGCTTTTTCGTCCTTCATCCATTCAAGGAGCTCTTGTTTTTTCGTACCGATTTGTTTATGGGTAATTCCTACCACACGAATTTCAATAATATCTTGGTAACTCCAGTGACCATAAGTCGTTGCCACACGTAAAATTGTTACATTTTCCTTGAATTTGCCTTTACTTACAGCAGCCGTCTTCCAATCCACGCGAACATTTTCTTGACGAATCCAGCGACTCGCAATCGCCACCTTCAAGCGTAAATATTCAGCGACTGGGTCTGAAGCGACTTCTGGGAGCACATCTGCGTTTCGAGCGACTTTGTTAGCGAGCATCCACTCGTAATCTGTAAACAGACGCGCGATTTTTTGGAGATTTTCTGCCTTCAGCCCTCGTTCCCCGTTCTTCCATCTTGTCCAACTTTGTCCGCTAATCCCTAATTCTTCTGTATAAAATGCCTTTTCTGAGACATAACGTTCTCTAATAGCGTTTACTACAATTAATACAAATGCTTCATGCATCTTCATCACCTCTCGAACTTATTATACACCTATTAGGTGCATTATTCAATAACTCTACCATTTTTTTAACACATATATTATAATAGCGATATCTAAAAAAGCAGAGGTGAGAGCGTGCCAGAATCGTCAAATAATCCATTCCATATCGGACTTCGTACTTTTAAAACAGCCGTGTCTGTATTTATTTGCGTGGTTCTCTTTAGAATCTTACACCGTGGTTCACCGATGTTAGCAGCCTTATCTGCTATTTTCAGTTTGCGAATTGACCATCAGCAAACCTTTAAATTTGCACTTTCTCGTTGTATCGGAAATACAACAGGCGGTGTCGTAGCTATTCTTTTATTCTACGTAAGAGCTGTTCTCCCATTTCCAGAATATACCGATTTATTGCTGGCGCCTGCTGGTATCGTAATGATTATTTTATTCTGTAATCGATTTAATAAAACAGGCGTTATTAACTCATGCGCCACTTTCCTTGTTATCTTCTTCAACGTAGAAGCAGGACAAAATACTGCGTATGCAATCCAACGGATTCTCGATACCGTTATCGGAGCACTGATTGCGATTGGAGTGAACAGACTTCTTCCAAGTCCGCATTTAAAAGAACAACAATCTTAAAAATACAAAAGAGTTCTACCACACTGGTAGAACTCTTTTTTGTACTGTTTTTTATTTCATACGCATCATGCCATACATACGTGTATCGATAAAGAACACATCATCCTTCACATCAATTGTCTTAGAAAGAAGAACCTCTTTTGTTTGCATCGATTGCACACGTAGCGTTGGTTTACCATCGACAAGAGTGATCATCACAAGGTTGCCTTTATTCAAGTACACTTGTGGTGCATAGACATCTGTTTCCGTTGTAAATGCTTCTTCTAATTTCTGCGAACCTGCATTAAGAACATAATATTTTGTCTCGTTATTTTTGCGCTCACTTGCCTTCACATACGTATCTGAACCAGTGAATGCAGGCACCTCATCTGCCAAGGCAATATATGCTTTGTCTCCTACTGTGTATAGAATCGATTGTACCGCACTCATGCCCTGTTCAGGTGTGATTTCTGTGAACTTCTCAGTCTCAGCATCAAAAGTCATTAAGCGGAATTTTTCATCTCTTGAATACATACTCTTGAAGAGCAGCACTTGCGGGTCATACATGCGAGAGCTCTTTGCTTCTCCCCATGCAATCGAAGCAAACTCCTCTGGTAATTTCACTCGTTTTGCCGGAGTAGTCGCTCCCGTTTCTAAGTTCACAGAGAATGTGATGAAGAAATAGGTTGGTGCTTTCGAGCCTCTATTTTCATACTCAGGCATCGGCACCACTCCATACACGGTATTGCCTTTTCTATAGAAAGTGACATCTGTTACAAAATGACTATCGTCCCCGCGTACTTCTTTAGTAATCGGAACCGAAACAGTTGTGACCTTCTTCGTCTCTTTGTTAATGATACTGAAATTTACCTTTGGATCTGTTGTACTTTCAAAGCTATAAGTCAAGCCGTATAGAAGGTCATACCCCTTAAACGCCACCAGACTATCATAATTTGGACGGTCTGTAAAAGAAAAGTCTGCCAATCTCTTTTTCGTTTGGAAATTGTAGGCATTTTCGGAAAAACCAACACGTTTTACGTTTCCATCTAAAAGTGCATACTCTGCGCCCTTAGACGCTGTTAAATCATCTGTGGAATACGACATCTCAAACGTTGCTCCGTCGACTAATTTTTTCTCTTCATCGGTTAATTGAATCGATACCGGAGCAGGCTTCACTTCTTGATACGCTGCGTGACCAGCTGTTGCTAGAAACACAAGTCCACTAAAGGCAAATACTGCTGTTGCAAATTTACTTGATTTCATGATAACCCCTCCTTACACACTAACCTTATGATTTAATAAATAATCGCTCAGTAGCATATTTAGAACAATCCAAATGAGCATACAACCGATTAAGAAGACCATTACTTCATTGCCAATTAAACGAACCACAAATTGCGTACGCATAATCAGCGTGAACGTCACAACAGCAACTAAAATGTAGAGAACGACCGAAGTCACCTTGCGAACATAACCTTTTTTCTCAACCCCAACGACAAGGATGGCGAGTTGGAAAACCGTCACGATGAGTGCTATCCCCATTGTCAAAATGAGAAGAAACTGTACCGCATATTGTGGCACTAAAAGTGGCATTGCCATCGAATTGGTCACAAGCGACCACGGTGTGATGTGGTATTGTGCAAATTCCGGAATAAAGAAGCTTGTGAGGTAGTAGTTTAAGAACACCCCAACTACTTGAACGGCTTGTAAGAAGAACGTAATCACAAGCATCGTTAGTAATTTAGCCCAGTAGATTCCAAAACGTGATCCTGGAAGCATGAGCAGACGGTAAATGAACGAGCCTTTGCTGCTCCATTCCTTCGACCAAATCACTGCCGAGTAAACCAGAATCGCTGTTCCAGCAAAGAACACTGGAAGTCCGATTGCGAGTTGGTCCAAAACGACTTGTTTCACAACATCAGGACTCACAATGCGCAATTGTCCGGTTAGTAATCCAGCCGTCGCAAGTGTCTTCACCTTCAACCCTAGTTGCAATAAGATTTGAAGCAATGCCACCACGAGGATGAAACCTTTCGCCTGACCGATATTATAAAGCGTTAAATTGATGACTTTCTTCATGGTAAGTATACCTCCCTCATCACATCGACAATGGACTTGCCCTCTTCTTCACGCACTTGTTCTGGATAGAATTCCTTCACAACACGTCCTTCGTTTAGGAGCACTGCTTTATCGACGATATACTCAATATCATTAATTTCATGCGTTGTAATCAATACGCCACGTCCATCGAGTAGGTCGCTCGTAAAGACACGCGCGATTTCTTCACGGGTAAACACATCGATTCCTGAAAATGGTTCGTCCATCAAGATGTAGTCTGTATCCAGCCCCATCCCTAGAAGCAAGTTCAGTTTAGCGACATTCCCCTTCGAGAGTGATCGTACTTCATCCTTTAAATTCAAACGGAAGAAGTCTAACAAATGTCTTTCCTTTTGACGATTCCAGTTTGGATAGAATGTGCGCATAAAATCAATTGCTTCATCCACTGTTTGGTCGGGTGAAATAATCGAACTATCCGTAATGTAGCTCACCTTTTCCGCAAACACTTTACGTGCAGGCATATCATCAATGACAACTTTTCCTTTATCAAATGGCAACAGTCCTGCAATGCAGTTCATAATCGTTGTTTTCCCAATCCCGTTGACTCCAATAAGAGCCGTCACTTCTCCTTTTTTCGCGTTAAATGAGATGTCATTCAACACTTGTTTCTTTCCAAATCTCTTACTTAAGTTTTGAACCGTTAACATAGTACCGCTCCTTCCCTACAATTGTTTTTTGAGATGTTCGATTACATCTTCTGCTGTTAAATTGAGAGGTTTAATTGCTTCTGTAAAGCTTCCAATCGCCTCATCCAACATTTCTTCTTTTAGTTGCTCAATCCGTTCTACATCTTCTGTCACACGACTCATGACATTATTTCCAGTCGTAATCAACCCCATGACCTCCAATTCATGAAAGGCACGTTGGACCGTATTGGGATTTACTTGCATGGTTTGCGCAAATTCACGCCGACTCGGCAGCTCTTGGCCTGCTTCCATCCTGTGGGAGGCAATTTCCGCTTTGAAATAGGCGATAATTTGCTCGTAGACCGGACTTCTTTTATCAAATACGATCATTAGTAACTCCTTTCTTCGATTTCTTTCCAGTGTATTAACCGGTTAATACACTTATCTTCAACTGTATTATGCGCTTAGTACACTCAAATGTCAATAGCGTTTTCAAAAATATTTTTTAAAATAAAAAAGACGACTCAAAATCGAGTCGTCTCAACGATTATTGTAATTTTAATTTTACCATTTCTTGTAAAATCAGGTTCGCTAATTCTGCTGCTCCTGTATCGTTTGGATGAATTTCATCTTCAAAGAGCCATTGTTTTGTATGTCCTTTGGCGTAAGTTCCCCAATCGATTAAATGAACATTTGGATAGCGTTCGGCAGCTGCTTTTAACTGCTCGTTTACTTCTTTAGACCACTTAATTTCATAACCTGCTGTCACTAAGAAGATTTCACGGTTCCCCGTTGCTTGAATCAATGCATCGATTTGAGAAGCAGAGAAAGCACCGTTTGAACCGAGAACGAATACAACAGTTTGAGAGAGCTTGCCTTGTTGCGCCAACTTTTGAACGATTGGCGTACTGTAATACAACTGACGTCCCACTTCTCCGTCCACATAAGTATTCGGGAAGACTTCACGAAGTTTGTTCGCAGATGCTAATAACACTGAGTCTCCAACGAAGGTAATCGGCGTTTGTCTCACTTGCTGTTCAGCATTAGCTTTCGCCTCATTACTAATCGTCGTTGTTCCTTCTGTTGTCGGTTCAGCCGTCGTCTCTTGTAAGAGCGCTTGGTTTTGACGAATTTTCTCTTCAACCTCTTGCACAGCTGAGTTTTGATTCTTCTCTTGCGCAAATCCAAGCCCCGCAAGCCCAATACAGATCACATACATGAGTGAGAACACGAGCCCAAATTGCTTCATGCCTTTTGGAAGATTTGATTTTCCATAGGCCGTTAAATTATACGGACTATGCGCTTGTCCGATTGGAAGAACGAAGCGGTCTCGTTCAAACAGTTGATACGTGATTTCCGCCATCACGAAAATCAATGCAAATTGAATTCCTACTGATAACCACTGTTCATCAATTTCGCGTAAGAACGTTGGCGCGATTAGATGAATCGGATAAAACCATAAGTAGTATGAGAAACTTCTTTTTCCAAAGAACGTAAATCCTTTAAAGCTGAAGAGGTAATGAACCCCCACACCCTCGCGAATCGTACAAGAGAGAAGAAGCATCATCACAAACGATGAAATAAACATCATCATGTAATACACTTCTGCTTGCGTTCCGTTGAAAGTCGTAAACATCCAGCCTAAAGCTCCTAAACAGAGGAGGCTCAATGCGTTTGGAACCACAGAACCTGTCTCGCGCTCAGGAAGTAGTAATTTTCCTTCATGAATATAACTAAGTAACGCCCCGAATGTGAACGAGAACAGACGTGTCGATACTAAGTAGTAAACGTGAGACGGATCTTGTTCAAACCAATAGAGTGCTGCCATTCCTGCTGCTGAAGCGAGCGTTAAGAACGCGAGAAAGGCAAACTCCTGCATTCTGAGGAAGTTGAGTTTCTTCATCAATTTTCGAAGAAGATATCCAACGATTAACAATTGCACATAAAGGGATACATACCAGAGATGCACAAACGTACTTGGATTCGCCGATTGTACGAAGTATGATTGTTGAGAGAAAATTTGATAATCATTATTCACGAAGAATAATGCCGAAAGCGCCATGCCTCGGATATTAGAAAGTAATTGCGGTGCCGCCACGAATAAAAACGCGACCGTCACGACAATCATAAAGAGCATCGGGAAGAACATTCTCTTCAAGCTTCTCACTGGGAAACGCTCTTTATAATCTTCCGCGAATGTTTTGATATTATGCCGGAATGTCAAATAGCCTCCGACCACTAAAAATCCGTTAACGGCTAAAAATCCGCCCGGTAATAAATGTTGGAAATAATAATATGTAATAATTGCTAGTATAAAAAAACCTTTCAAGCCATCGAATGCCGCACTCCGTTTTTTCTCTTTTTGCTTGGGAGGATGTGGGTGCGTCGGTGCTTGAGAAGGTGTTGTTTGATAATTCATAGTCCCCACTGTTTTTCTCCATTCCTTAAACTCCTATTTATTATAGCTCAAAACCACTACACTTGGATACTAGGAACCTTACATTTTTATTAATTTTAAGAAAACAGTTTCCAGTTGTTTCTGAATCGTGAACAGAGGTCCATTTTGTCTATAAAAAAACACAAAAAAGCTAGGCAAAAATTCGCCTAGCTTTCTCGCTTTTAATTTTAGTGTTCTGAAGCGCCGCTTGTAGCATCTACTGCTTGCGCTTGCGCTGGAGCTGAATGTCCGCTATCTGAAGCCCCACTTGTTGCATCTGCTGCAGGAGCAGGAGCTGAGTGTCCGCTATTTGAAGCACCACTTGTTGCGTCAGCAGCTGGAGCAGCACCATTTGCGCTTACTAAACGTTGTCCAGTTGTTTGTAAGTACCAATCTAACCATGGTTTGAAGTCAAATACGATTTCGTTAATTCCAGCGTAAGAACCATCAGGATAGTACATTGCTTGGTAGTTGTGTACGTTGATGATTTCTGGTGGAGTGTTTGGAACGATTGTACGGAAGTAATCCACGTTTCCTGCACGTAAGTTCGCAATGAGGTATTCCACATTTTTGAATGTACGTGGTGGGTGAACTGTAGATAAACGATTACCAGATTGAGCTGGCACACGTGGAGCCAACATCTTGTTAGCTGGTTTGTTGAAGTTATAGTACAAGAATTGGTTGTTGTCATCGGCATATGTTACTTCAAATGGTAAAGCTTTTAAGAACATATCGATTTGGTCAACCGTTAATAAACCATGGTCTAAGCGCACATAGTCGTTTCCTTGCGCTGCTCCAACGATTTCACTTGCTTTTTCAACCCATTCTGGATCATCTGGGTCTACCCCTTCAATTGTTGTTGAAATAGGGTTTGTACAATATAAATCTTCTGGTGGTGTTGGTAATGGTTTACGTAGCACTTTGACAACCTCCACATATTTCACGAAGTTTTCTAAGCAAGAACGTAAGAATGATACTGTTCCTTCGCTCTTAATGTTTCCTTCTTCGTCAAATGCTTCTTTTGCTTTTCCTAATAAGAATTCGTTCCCTGGTAATACATATGCGTTTACCCCTGGAGCATCCAAGATTTTACGTAAATGCACTTGCGCACGTGAAGTACCTTGGTCATAGTGAGAAGCTCCCATAATCATTACAGGTTTGTTTTCGAATGGGTGTAAGTTGAATGACATCCATTCTAATGTGCTCTTCAACGCAGCTGTAATTGTGTGGTTGTGTTCAGGTGTAGCGATAATCACACCATCTGCACGGATTAATTTGTTGTACATGTATTGTACTGGGAAACTCTTAGATTGATCTTCGTCTTGGTTGAACATTGGAATATCTTTAATTTCTAAGATTTCAAACTCGAATAAGTCACTGAATTTCTTTTCGATAAATTGTAATAATAAACGGTTATGCGAAAATTCCGCATTTGATCCTACGATACCAATAATTTTCATTTTCTACTGTCACTCCTTATTTTTTAGAACTGTCCCATGAGAAGTTTTTCGCTTCTTTTTCACGAGCTTCGTTTGCACGAACTAATTGTTTTGTAATTTCAATGAATAATAAGTAATCTTCGAAAATCTTTTCTAATTTTTCAACAGTTGCTGCATCTTTTAAGTTACCTTCTTCGTCGAATGCTTGTAAGGCGTGACCTAATAAGAATTCATCACTTGGTAAAACGCGTGCTTTAATTTCTGGCGCGTTTAAGATTTGACGTAATTGACTTTGTGCACGTGAAGAACCTAATGTTCCGTAAGATGCTCCTGTAATCATGACAGGTTTGTTTAATAATGGATAGATACCATAAGATAACCATGCTAAAGCGTTCATTAATACAGCTGGGCATGAGTGGTCATATTCTGGTGTACTAATGATAACTCCATCTGCTGCAGCGATTTTCTCTGCAATTGCTTGTGCTTCTTGTGGCACTACTTTTGGAGTTGGTTTGTTGAACATTGGAATGTCTTTAATTTCGACAAGTTCAATTTCCGCCTGTTCTGAAAAATGTTTTTGAATGTATTGTAATAGTTGACGGTTTGTTGATTTTTTAGAGTTTGTTCCGACTAAACCGATTAATTTAACCATTTGAGTACTTCCTTTCGAGTAATTGAATCTTTGAAGCAAGTCCTGATGTGTAGAAGATACGATCATCTTCCAAAATCAACACAGCTTCGATGTTAGGGTGTTGTTCCACTTCGAATAAGATTTCGTGTGCTTTTTTTCCAAAGAGTCTAGTCGTCCATATCTCACAATCCACGGATTGCTTCGATACAATCGTCAGACTCGCAACGTCTGTTTCGGCTGGATATCCAGTATGAGGGTCCAAAATATGATGGTATTTCTTTCCATCCACTTCGAGTACCCTTTCGTAGACACCTGATGTCACAATCGACTCATCTTGAATCGGAAGAAGCGCCACATTTTCTCCACGCAGGAGTTTAGGGTTTTGAATCCCAATCCACCAATTCCCATCTTCATGATGAACAGCTGGCCCTAGTGTAAGAACATTCCCACCAAGATTAATGAGCGCAGAGGTTACTCCAAGATCTTTTAGCTGCTCTATCACCAAGTCGGCAATATACCCTTTGGCAATACAACCAAGGTCGATTCGCATTCCTTCTTCCAACAGAAAAATCGTCTGACTCTCTTCATTCAGTTCGACTTTCGTTGCATCGGTCAGTTGCAGTTTTGCATTAATCTCTTCATCCGTTGGTACTCGTGCATCACTAAAGCCCACGCGCCATGTCTGAACAACCGGGCCAATCAAGATATTCATCCGACTTCCTACCGCTAAACTATTCTCCAGTCCTATTTTTACTAAATGAAAAATCTCTGGATGAACACTAACTGCATGTTTCCCCGCTGCCAAATTCACGGCCATTAGCTCTGAAGTTGGGTCATTCGCGCTAAAACGATGTTCATATCGTTTCAATTGCTCGAAAACTTCAGCCACTAAACGCTCGCCTTCTGGATGCGCAATTTTCAATTCGATGACGGTTCCCATCAATCGAATGGTACCTGTATGATACTGTTCCAAAACTGCCATTTCTCCTAAACGAATTTTGTGATAAAAGTCACAGAAACGCCTACACAAAAGCGTTTTCTACTCCTTACTTTGAATGTAACACAGTGGAAATTAAATTTCAAGGGCGCAGACCCATTCTTCTAAATAAAAATATGCATAAGAAAACTATTCCTATGCATATAATCCTTATTTATTAAATTTTAATTACGGAATTGATTTGGAATAACGAATCCACAAAGGGTGATAAACACTGCCAAACTGGTCCCAATCGGAAAAATAGTTGCTGAACAAATAAGTCCGCTTAGCTTCAATAGAATATCCCACTTTATCCACCTATTACGCTGTTCCCTCAATCGTTGTAACTCGTCAGTCGGATTAACCTCAGAAACCGTTCTATAAAAACTTAATGTCGCCGTAGTGATGAGCAAAACAATGATTCCATAAAACACCTGCACGGTTGGATTATAAAAATCCATCGCAATTAGACTGGTTGCATATGGGAATAGAGAAGCAAAAAATAACATAATTACGGTCGCCCAAACTGTCTTTTGCGTAATTTTTTCAGTTCTATGAGAAAACGCATGCAGATTCACCCACATAGCCCCTAACCAGAAGAAGGACAATGCATATGCAAAAAAGTTTTCACGCAGTTCCCATAATCCTTGCCAATCAAGAGTCTTCGGTTTATCTAATTCCAATACTAAAATCGTCATAATAATGGCAATCACCGCATCAATAAATGCACTCAATCGTTCTTGCCCCATTGTTTGTCGTTCCATAAGATCACTCCTTACTACAATCACCATTTTACACTATTTCGTATCAAAAAAGCACTACAGCCGAAGCCTGCTCCTTAAGAGAAGCAATGAAACTTATTTTGATCTGTTATAAAGTTCAGGTTTCCTCGAGGGACTACAGAAAAAGCACTTTGGATTCTATAATAACAACAATAGCAACGAGTAACCGATGCGAATTAGATTCTCTTGAAAATTTATTTTCTAGAGAATCTTTGAGGCTCGGTAGGAACTGAGACGCAAGGCTCAGTCCGGTACAGCTATTGTCGTTATTATGAAGATAACCGAAGGTAATCTAAGTTTTTATAGTACTACATAAAATAATCTTCGTACTTACTTTATTTTATCGAATAGATACGTTTTCTAAAGCAACTAATGCTTCTTCTACGCGAGTCATGGCGGACTTAATAACGTCTTCCTCCAACGTCGCATTGCGGTTCACAAACAATAATGAATACGCTAATGATTGGAATCCTTCTGGCACGTGTTCCCCTTTATAAACGTCGAATAACGTTACTTTTGATAAGAACTCACCAGCATTTGCACGGATGACATCCACTAACTCAGCATGTGTTAATGAAGTTGGTGCTAAGATCGCGATATCGCGCGTCATGCTTGGATATTTCGCAACAGATTGAATCACTGCTTCTTGTAAGTTCGCTTCAAGTAATGGTTCCACATCTAACTCGAAGACGAATGTGTCTTGTAAGTCTAATGCTTTTTGAACCGTTGGATGAACTTTACCGATTAAACCAATCGCTTCGCCGTCTAAAAGAATGCGCGCTGTTTGTCCTGGGTGTAATTCTTCGATGTCTGTTAAAGGCTCGAAGCGTACACGGTCCAAGCAGTCAAGTTGTGCGAAGTACTCTTCTAGAATTCCTTTTACCACATAGAAATCCACTTTCTCTGCTTTATGGTTCCAGTTCGCACTTGTCACGTCTCCTGTTAAAATACCCGCAATGACTTCGTTCTCGATGAAATCTTCATTGCCAGCAGTACCTAACTTGAACACACGGCCTGCTTCGAATAATTTCACGTTGTTTTGTGAACGAGCCACATTGTATTGAACGGCTTCTAATAAACTTGGTAATAGTGATTGACGTAATTCGCTACGATCTTCACTCATTGGCCAGCTTAAACGCACGCTTGTTGCGTCTTTCTTCGTAAACCATTTTGATTTCTCTGGAGTTGTTAATGCGTAAGTGTACGCTTGTGAAAGTCCAGCCCCTTGCATGAATTGACGAGTGTAACGGATGAAGCGTTGTTTATCTGTTAAGCCACCCACTGTACTTTCAGTTGTTGGTAATGTTGCAGGAATCTTGTCGTATCCGTAAATACGTCCTACTTCTTCCACTAAGTCTGCTTCGATAGAAATATCAAATCTCCATGCAGGGATTGTCACGTCGAAACGTGTTCCTTCTACAGTTGTTGGATATTCTAATTGTGCAAATACTTGTTTCACTTCATCTAGTGTTAAGCTTGTTCCTAAAACGTGGTTTAAACGTTCTAGAGTGATGCTTACAACTGGTAATTCTAAGTCATAGTTTTGTACAGAAGCAAATTCTTCTTTCACTGTTCCGCCACCAAGCTCGGCAATCAATGCTGCAGCGCGTTTTCCAGCTTGAACGATTGTTGCTTTGTTAATGCCTTTTTCAAAACGAGCACTTGATTCGCTACGTAAGTTATGTTTTTGTGACGCTAGACGAACCGCTTTAGGGTCGAATAGGGCTGCTTCTAATAAGACTGTAGTTGTTTCGTCTGAGATTTCAGTGTCTAATCCACCCATTACCCCAGCTAATGCGACAGGTTTGCCGCCTGAAGTAATCACGATTTCGTTTTCTAGTGTACGTTCTTCCCCATCTAAAGTCACTAATGTTTCGCCTTCAGTTGCGCGACGAACATGGATGGCTTTTTCAGGTAATTTATCGTAGTCAAATGCATGAAGCGGTTGACCGTATTCCATTAAAATGTAGTTCGTTACGTCCACTAAATTATTGATTGGACGAACGCCAGCTGCGATTAAACGGTTTTGCATCCATTGTGGACTTGGAGCCACTTTAACGCCTTCGATTAAGAATGCGTGGTATGCAGGAGCATCTGCTTCGTTTTCTACAGAAACTGTAACAACGCCTGGAATTTCAGAAGAAGTTCCTTTTTCGAATGCATCTGGTTCTAAATTGTTCTTCAAGTTGTAAATCGCAGCGATTTCGTGAACAGAACCGCGCATGCTTAAAGCGTCAGAACGGTTCGCAGTGATATCGAGTTCCACAATCGCTGAATCAAGCGCTAAGGCGTGGACAGCGTCGCTTCCCACTTCAATGCTGTCATCTGTGAAGACGTAAATTCCATCTTCGTATTCTTTTGGAACTAAGTTACTTGGCACACCGATTTCTTGTAAGGAACAAATCATCCCTTGAGATTCTACGCCACGTAATTTTCCACGTTTAATTTTATGACCACCAGCAATGCGTGCACCGTGAGTCGCCACGATAATCTTTTGGCCTGCTGCGATATTTGGAGCACCACACACGATTTGAAGCGGCTCGTCAGCTCCTACTTCAACTGTGACAACGTGTAAGTGGTCTGAATCTGGATGGTCAACGACTTGGGTTGCTAAACCAACCACTAGTCCTTTTAAGCCTTCGCCTGGAACCGTTACGCTATCAACTTCGATCCCTGTACGAGACATTTTTTCTCCTAATTCTTGAGGAGTGATTTGTGATAAATCAATATATTCATTTAACCATTCGTATGATAATTTCATGTTCTTCCTCCTCTTATGATTCTTTCGTAAATTGGCTTAAGAAACGCACATCGTTTGTATACAATGAACGAATATCATCAATCCCATATTTCAACATGGCAATACGGTCTTGACCTAACCCGAAGGCAAATCCACCGTAGACCGTTGAATCCACACCAGCAGCTTCAAGCACGTTTGGATGCACCATACCACTACCTAATACTTCAATCCAACCTGTTCCTTTACATACAGAACAGCCTTCGCCACCACATTTGAAGCAGCTAATATCCACTTCTAGAGATGGCTCAGTGAATGGGAAGTAACTTGGACGAAGACGCACTTCACGGTCTTCCCCGAACATTTCTTTGGCAAATGCCGCAAGAGTTCCTTTTAAGTCTGACATCGTAATATGTTTATCGATAACAAGACCTTCGATTTGATAGAACTGATGTGAGTGAGTCGCATCATCGTTATCACGACGGAATACACGACCCGGACTTAACATCTTCAATGGACCTTTTGTAAAGTCATGTTTTTCCATTGTACGAGCTTGTACTGGAGAAGTTTGTGTACGAAGTAAGTACTCAGGAGTGATGTAAAATGTATCTTGCATATCACGCGCTGGGTGATCTTTTGGCAAGTTCATCATCTCGAAGTTATAGTGGTCTGATTCCACTTCTGGGCCTTCTACGACTTGGTATCCAAGGCCGATGAAGAAATCTTCCACTTGGTCTTGAACGTGCGCTAATACGTGCGCAGTTCCACGTTCCATTGGACGTCCTGGCATTGTGACGTCAATCGTTTCAGATTGCAATGCTTCTTCTAACGCTTTTGCCTCTAATACTTCTTTAACTGAAGCGATTTTTTCTTCTAAGACAGAACGCAATTCATTGGCAAGAGCCCCCACTTTTGGTTTCTCTTCGTTGGCTAAGTTTTTAATGTTTTTAAGAACTTCTGTGATTGGTCCTTTTTTCCCTAATTGTTGTACACGAATTTGATCGAGCTCTTTTAATGTTTGCACTTCTTCTAACGAAGCAAGCACATCTTTACGAATCGCGTCAAACTGTACTTTCATTTCTTCTAAATTCATTGTATTCCTCCTTATAAAAATAAAAATCCCTTATAGCCAACAGACTATAAGGGACGAAATTTCGCGGTACCACCCTTGTTCCTTGAGACCTGCTCAAGACACTTGGACGCTGTTAACGGGGGCGACCCGAACCATTATTCATCAGTGAATCCCAATGGTCACTCCGGAAGTGAAAAGTTTGAAACGTGACTTGGAAGACTTGCAGTCAGGATCTTCCTCCCTGAAAAGCTTTGTTAAAAACCCTTTTCCATCAATGTGTTTTCTATATATGCTTTATCCTATCATAATGCCGTGAAAATGAAAAGGAAAAAACTAGTTTTTGATAAGTTGATAGATTTCCATTTCTCCAACCGTTTTTACTAATTGATATTTTTGGGCAATTTCTTCGCGAATATATTTATCCGTTAAACGGTCATTATCAAACTCTGCGCGG
>URWJ01000009.1 GCA_900551535.1 uncultured Granulicatella sp.
TTCTAATCTAATAAACTAAGTCGACGAATGAAATCGGCATTCGACTTCGTTTCTCTTAATTGCTTCACGAGTTGTTCACTCGTTTCAAGTCCGTCTCCTTTAATGGCATGACGCACTTTCCAAATGGCTTCTAGCGTTTCTTGTGAAAGGAGCATGTCCTCTTTACGAGTACCTGAACGTTTCACATCAATCGCTGGAAATACTCTTCTTTCAGCAAGTTCTCTCGAGAGATGGATTTCTGAATTACCCGTTCCTTTGAACTCTTCATAAATCACATCATCCATGCGGCTTCCTGTTTCCACTAACGCGGTCGCAAGAATCGTTAGGCTACCGCCCTCTTCGATATTTCTGGCAGAACCAAAGAATTTCTTCGGACGGTATAAAGCAGCGGGGTCAATCCCACCACTCAATGTTCTTCCTGAAGGTGGAATCGTTAAGTTATACGCACGGGCAAGACGCGTGAGGCTATCCATCAAGATAATCACGTCACGTCCATCTTCTACAAGACGTAGCGCACGTTCCAATACTAGTTCACTAATCTTAATGTGGTTTTCTGGAAGCTGGTCAAATGTAGAATACACCACTTCCGCATCTACCGTTCTCTCGATGTCCGTTACCTCTTCAGGTCGTTCATCGATGAGTAAAATAATCAATTCCGCTTCTGGATAATTTGTTGTAATTCCATTAGCGATTTCTTTTAGCAAGCTTGTCTTCCCTGCTTTTGGCGGAGCTACGATGAGTCCACGTTGCCCAAAACCAATCGGACAAATTAAATCCAACATACGAGAAGCGATACGACCACGTGTGGTTTCTAGCACCATTTGTTTTTCAGGATACAATGGTGTAAGTCCTGGGAAATGGTCACGCTCTTTAGCTTCTTCAGGATCTTTTCCATTCACGAAACCAACTTGCATCAACCCATTAAACTTCTCACCTTGACGTGGAGGACGTGCTGTCCCACTCACAAGGTCCCCATTTCGAAGGTCGAAACGGCGAATTTGCGAAGAAGAAATATAAATATCTTCCTGACTGCTTGAATAGTTAATCGGTCTTAGGAATCCAAAGCCTTCTGCGCGGTTAATGTCTAAGACACCTTCCACTTGGAAAAATCCAGTAGCTTCTTCTTGAGCACGAAGAATCGCAAGCGCCAATTCCTTTTTATTCATTTGACCGTAATAAGGAATTTTATAATGTTTGGCAAAGCCGTACATCTCTTTTAAAGTTTTTTCTTGTAAGCTTTGTAGCGTTACAGTTTCCACTTGTTCTGACATAATGCCCCTTCTTACTCTTCAATCATCGTAATATCGGCACCTAATGCTTGTAGTTTTTCAACGATATTTGAATAACCACGTAGGATATGTCCGATATTTGAAATCTTCGTTGTTCCTTCAGCCATTAATCCAGCTACCACAAGTCCAGCTCCTGCACGTAGGTCGCTAGCTGCTACTTCGGCACCGACTAATGGTGTTGGGCCTTCAAATGTAATGATATCTTCGATGACTTTTCCACGAGCTCCCATGCGGTTTAATTCTGGTACGTGACCGACACGTTTTGGATAAATTGTATCGACAACCATTGCCGTTCCTGTCGCTTTACTAAAGAGCGGTGTGATGGTTTGTTGCAAGTCTGTCGCAAAGCCTGGATAAGGCATTGTTTTGATATTGACGGCTTTTAATTCGTCTGTTGGGAATACATAAATATCGTCTTCGCCAACTTCCATCTTTACGCCCATTTCGTTCATCTTCGCAATGAGACTTTCTAAGTGTTCGAAGATTACGTTTTTCACACGGACACCCTCACCAACTGCTGCTGCAATTGATAAATATGTTCCTGCTTCAATACGGTCTGGAATAATGGTATGCGTACATCCATGTAAGCTTTCCACACCTTCCACACGAATGATGCTTGTTCCAGCACCTTTAATATTGGCACCCATTTTATTTAATAAGTTTACTACATCGATAATTTCAGGCTCGCGCGCTGCATTTTCGATAATCGTTTTTCCTTTTGCACGAACAGATGCTAGCAATACATTAATTGTCGCACCTACAGATACAACGTCCATATAAATTTTCGTACCAACAAGGCCTTCTTCGCCAGTAGATAAGTAGATAGCACCATCATGGTCTCTCACATCAGCACCAAGCGCTTTGAAACCTTTTAAATGTTGGTCAATTGGACGAGGGCCTAAGAAGCAGCCACCTGGAAGTCCAACAACCCCTTCCCCAAATTTAGCAAGAGTTGCTCCCATAAAATAATAAGAAGCACGCATGCTTTGGATTTTCCCTTTTGGCATCGGGATTGATTTCATTTCTCTTGGGTCGATGGTTAACGTTCCATCAACGAATTCTGTTTTTACGTTAAAATCATTCAAAATTTCAATTAAGGCATCTACGTCCTGAATCTCAGGGACACCCTCTAATACGACTGGTTCATTCGCGATAATAGCAGCCGGAATTAAAGCTACTGTACTGTTTTTAGCTCCACTAATGGTTACTTCCCCTTTAAGTGGTTTACCGCCGTTAATGACTAATTTTTTCATACTCAAATTCCTTTCACTAAATGTTCTCAATTATTATACCATGTTCACAGTAGAATCCGCTATCTTTTAATCGTTTGCATCTATTGTTAACCTTTAAAAATTCAATAGTTGACAATCGTTTCAAATCTGTTACACTTAGGAACATGAATACTGACGAAAGGAGGATATTATGAGCACTAAACAGGACGTTTTACGTCTATTATATAGTACCGTGGACAAACCTCTTTCAGGACAAGATATCGCAGAACAACTGAACCTTTCTCGTACTGCTGTGTGGAAAGCCATCCAGCAATTAAAAAAAGATGGTTACGAAATCACTTCAAGCACAAAGGTTGGTTATCAATTATCTAGACAAACGGATTTGTTAACCCTTGAAGGCATTCGCACTCATTTGGGAGAGGCTCTTCAAGATTGGGATATTCAAGTTTTTGAAACAACTACTTCAACCAATGATTTAGCTAAAACTTACGGCGCATCAGGCTCAAGAGTCCCAACCTTCTTTATTGCAGAAGAGCAAACGGCAGGTCGTGGACGACTAGGAAGAACATTCCTCTCTCCACCAAAATCTGGACTTTATATGAGTATCTGTATTTTCCCAGAAGGTGATTTGGACAGTATTTCGCTGATCACTTGTGCTACGGCCGTTGCCGCAACACGAGCGGTGGAATCCTTTATCCATGAAAAAATTGGGATTAAATGGGTGAACGACCTCTATTTTCACGATAAAAAGATTGCCGGTATCTTAACAGAAGCCGTGACGAATATTGAAGCTCAGAAGGTCGATGCACTGATTGTCGGAATGGGAATTAACTTGCATATCGATGATGCTATTATTCCAGAGGATTTAAAACCGATTATCGGTTCCCTCTTTTCTCCGCAAGAAATTCCAGACGGTTTCAGCCGCAATGAATTCGTCGCACGTTTCCTAAAAGAATGGAATCACTGCTACGAAGATATCAATGCCGGTAAGAGGGACTTCATGGAAGAATACAAAGACCATTCCATCATTGTCGGCAAGAAAGTCAATGTCATTAGCGGTATGAAAACATATCCTGCCACTGCAAAAAGCGTGGACAATAACGGGCATCTTATCGTCCAAACAGATGACGGTGCCATTCATTCATTATCTTATGGCGAAGTAAGCATTCGCCCAGAAAACTAAAAGATTAGGAGTTAAACTCATGAAAAAAATATCGATTAAAACAATTGTGCTCGCAGCACTTCTAGGAGCACTCTGCTATGTATCTAGCTACTTAAAAATTCCGATTGGTCCAGTACCATTCTCAGCACAAACAGCCACAGTGATTTTGGCATCATTATTATTGCCACCAGTTGGCGCTTTTGCTGCTCAATTTGTTCACTTCCTATTACTTTTCTTATTAGGAGGAGGAACTGCATTATTTATTTCTCCATCATTTGGTTTTGTTATTGGATTTATGGTTGCAGCTCCTGTGATTTCATTTATCGGAAACAGTATCAACAATATCTTCGGATGGGTGATTGCCGCTCTTGTCGGTGAAGTCATTTTCTACGTCATCGGAATTCCGTTTATGACCTTTGTATTAATAGGATTACAAGGAAAGAACTTAGATCTTCAACAAATTCTTGGCTTCGGTTTATATCCATTCATTCTTCCTGACTTAGGAAAATTAGTCGTTGCCGTATTCCTTGCAGATCGTATTAAAGCCATTACTAAAAAAGACTTTTAAAAAGCATAAAAAATAAGCTAGGCATAATGCCTAGCTTATTTTTATTGTTCAAGGATTAACCCCAGAATTTAACTCCTAGTACGTTTCCTAAGAATGCAAAACCGATTCCGACAACTAATAGAAGAACGATACAACGTAATGGCGTCCATTTTTTACGCGCTAATAAGTAGTAAAGTCCTAAAGTAATTCCTAATGGAATTAATTTTGGTAATACACCATCTAAGATTGATTGGATAACGATTGGTTTTTCACCGTTTGCGATTTGAATTCCTAATTTAGTACCACCGTAAAGGCTAGTTAAAGCCCCAACAACGAATACCCCTAGGATTGAAGCAGCACGAGTGAATTCTTTGGCATTTGCAGTAAAGATACCGATTGCATCTGTTCCTAAGTTATAAGACCAATGCATTAACCAGTAACGAATTGCAAATTGGAAGATATTAAATACCGCTAAGAATAGTAATGGTCCAGCGATGCTTCCTTTTAATGCAAAGTCTGAAGAAATACCGGCTACGATTGGAACTAATGTGAACCAGAATAAAGCGTCACCGATACCACCCAATGGTCCCATTGCAGCAACACGTACCGCACGGATTGTTGGAATATCTGCTTTGTTTTGTTCAAGAGATAATACAATCCCCATTACGAATGTTACTAAGAATGGGTGAGTATTGAAGAACTCTAAGTTATGAGACATTGATGCAGCTAAGTCATCTTTGTCTGTATGGATTTTTTCCAACCCTGGTAAAATACCGTATAACCAGCCACCTGCTTGCATACGTTCATAGTTGAAAGAAGATTGTAAGAAAATTGAACGCCATGCCATTTTGTTTAAAGTTGCTTTATCTAAGCGTGGAGCAGGCGTTTGGTTTTTATAAGAATCTGGAATATTATATGCCATCTTCTTCACCTCCATCGTTCACAATGCTAGCACCCGCTGTTTTGAATTTTGTTTGGATTTGGAAATCCCAGTATGCAATTGCAAAACCAATGAACGCTAATAATACTAATGCAGATCCAGCTAAGCTTTCACTTGCAGAAACAATGTTTGCTAAAGCAAAACCTAAGAAGTAGAAGCCCCATAGTTCTTTAGAAACCATTACTTTTAGTAAGATTGCGAACCCTACGAAGCGCATCATACCACCGGCAGCACCTAAACCTGACATGAACCATTCAGGAATAGATTTTGTTAAAGTATCCCCGATAGCTTGTCCACCGACGAAGAATAATACAACTACAAGACCAAAGATAGCTCCTAATGCAGCCATTGCTAAGTAGTTCAAGCGAGCAATTCCTTTTGGATTTGCATCGTGTGCATACTTATCAGCCACAGCCATCATTGGTGACATTAAAGCAAAGATTAAAGTAACGCCATATTGACCTAAAAGCGCAAATGGAACAGCAGCACCTACTGCAGCAGCTGGTTCTAATTTAAGGCTGATAGCTAATACTGTCGCCATAATTCCGCCGATTACGGCATTAGGTGGTTGTGCCCCACCGACTGGCATGTTACCGATTGTCATTAATTGGTAAGTACCCCCAACAACTAACCCTGTTTGTACGTCGCCCAAAATAGCTCCGATCACTGGACCCATTACGATAGGTTGGTATAGTGATTCTAAAAAGCTGAATTGGTCAATCGCAGCAACAAAAGTTACAAGGAATACTAATAAGATTTGAATAAAACTTGCTTGCATATTCATTGACCCCTTTTATAAATAAAAATTATTGGAATAATTTCGAAACGTCTTCTTTTCCTTCAGTTGGTACTTTCTGAATTTCAAGTTCGACACCTAACTCCTGCAGTCTTCTAAATGCAGCAACATCTGCATCATCAACCGCAACAACACCTGCTACTTGGCGTTTTCCTTCCGCCATGTGCATGTTCCCAATGTTAACCTTCTTGATTGGCACTCCTCCCTCTACTAATTTCACTACGTCTTGAGGATTTTCACAGATGATGAAAATCAACTGACGGTCTGCTGCTTTACCGATGACATTAATCGTTTTTTCAATAGTGAAATAACGAGTTTGTGCACCAGCTGGAGCAGCCATATCCATTAACCCTTGACGCATCGGATCCGCAGCTACTTTATCGTTAGCAACAAGCAGTAGGTTGGCCCCTAAGTAAGATGACCATTGAGTTGCAACTTGACCGTGAATCATACGATTGTCAATTCGTGTTAATAAAATATTTGGCATTACTAGCTCTCCTTTCATAAAAAGCTAAATTCATTATACATAATTCTTCGATTTTTTGGAAGCGTTTTAGTAAAACTTTTTTAATAAATTCTTCATTTTTGAGTTTTTATTACATTTTTGTATTGCTAATTTGTAAAACATTATATATAAATGCTTTTTCCACCACTTTGATGTCAGACAACTCTCACTAATCTCTACAAATATATTTGAAATTCTTCACAATTAACAAAGTCCCCCCCTCAATTTTTTTCCATAAAAAAAGAAGCTTAGAATCTAAGCTTCCATTTCACTTTATTTTGATTTTCCGATAATAGAACTAGTTCCACTGATAGTCACGATGACACCAAACGCAATGATAATCATTCGATTGACCATCTCTCCTGAGACAAAGAAACTTCCAGCGATAATCAGAACTCCTGCTAAACTAACGAGTAATGTTTTAGCAAGGGATCCTTGCTGTTCATTTTGCTTCGCTCGGTTTAAGTCTCCTTCTTGAACTCCCTTTTGCACCACATACTTTGGCAAAATACTTTTCAGATAAGCAACTGTCGCAAGCGCGTAGAATAACGCTCCTACAAATACGCATAGCAACACATCTCCTGGAAAGAAACTATAAAAAATAGCTCCCAAAGCAAATGCAATAACAAAGCGATGTCTAAAGGCATTAAAGGTCACTAGGTCATCTGTTGGAATATGATAAACCGTCTTTAAGAATGGCAGATAGAAATAATCCTTACCGTCAGCTCCTGTATAAAACTCTCCAAAAATCGATTGCATACAGTCACCGCTTATAAGACTTCAGAAATTGCAAAACGAGATACCGTAATCACGACGCCTTTTGCAATCTCAACATCCACTTTTTCTTCGTCAACTTTCTTTACAGTACCATATAATCCATTCGCACAGACAACACGTTTTCCAACTTGTAATGCTTCATGTAATTTTTCAAAATACTGTTGTTGACGTTTCATATTTTTTCTTGAGAAGAAATAATAAATCCCTAAAATTACAACGACGAATACGATAAACGTAAGGGAACTCACTAAAATAATATTGGCAGTCATTAAATCCCATCCTCGTCATCAAATTCATCAATGTCATTATGTTGAATCGTTGGTAAGCTTACTTGTTGAATCGCTTCTTTCCCTGCTAATAAACTTTGTGTCACAACATCTTGAGCACTAGACGCAAACTCACGTAACATTGCAATTTCAATTAACATTGGTAAGTTTGTTCCCACTACTACTTCCACATTTTCAAAATCAACAGAAGCTAACATAGCAGCCTTAAATGGACTTCCTCCTAAAAGGTCCGCAAATACAACAATCCCTTCTGTTTCTTCTTGCAATTCAGCCATTGCGTTTCTTAAATTATTTTCAAGAGCATCCATTGGATCACTTTCTAAAAATGGTACCACGCGATATGCCGCTTGTTTTCCAGCGATCATCTCTAACGCTTGTCCCACTCCAACAGCAAATTGTCCATGCCCAGTAAGAATTAACCCTATCATTCCATTTCCTCCTAAATACTTAATATCTTAATACTAGACCAGGTTTCATTAAATAGCAAGCACAAATTAATGCGTTTTCATAAATTTCCGTGAAAATAAAACGTGGAGCATTGACGTTTCACTGGGGGGTGACAATACTCCACGTTTAAAAGCTATACGAATGTGTTTATTTTACCGATTAGAACAATTCTTTGTAGAAAGCAATTGTTTCTTCTAATGTTGGCATGAATGGGTTACCAGGTGCACAAGCATCGATTAACGCATTCTTAGATAGATAGTCGAAGTCGAAATCTTTTTCTTCAATTCCTAATTCAGTTAATTTCTTAGGAATACCTACTGTTTCAGAAAGAGTTTCGATTTCTTTGATTGCGTATGCTGCACATTCTTCATCAGATTTACCTTCAGTTTGTAAACCTAAAGCTTTTGCAACATCACGGAATGCAGCTGGAACACGTTTTGCATTTTCGCGTTCGATAATTGGTAATAACATTGCACAGCATACACCGTGTGGAAGTTTGTAAACAGCACCTAATTGGTGAGCCATTGAGTGAACATAACCAAGTCCAGCGTTGTTGAATGACATACCGCCTAAGAAGATTGCGTTCACCATACCTTCACGAGCTTCGATGTCATGACCATCTTTAACAGCACGTGGTAAGTATTCTTTAATTAATTCAATTGCACCAATTGATAATTTCTTAGTAACGCCGTAAGCACCTGGAGTTACTAAAGCTTCAACCGCGTGAGTTAAAGCATCCATACCTGTTGCTGCAGTTAATGCTGCTGGTTTAGATACCATTAATTCAGGGTCGTTTACAGAGATTAAAGCTAGGCTGTTTTTATCAACCATTACCATTTTAACTTTTCTTTCTTCGTCTGTAATTACGTAGTTGATTGTAATTTCAGCTGAAGTACCTGCAGTTGTGTTGATAGCAACAACTGGTAAGCCTTTTTTAGCAGATTTGTGTAATCCTTCGTAGTCTTGAGGTTTACCACCGTTTGTTGCAATTACTGAAATACAGCTTGCACAGTCTTGAGGTGATCCACCACCTAAGCTGATAATGAAGTCGCAGTTGTTTTCTTTTAATGCAGCAACCCCATCGTTAACATTTTTACAAGTTGGGTTTGGTTCTACATCAGAGTAAATAACGAAGTCTACACCTGCTTCTTTTAAAGGTTCTGTGACTTTAGGAAGAATATCACTTGATTCGATAAATTTATCCGTTACTAAAAGAGCTTTATGATATCCTAGATCTTTTACGTAAGGTCCAATTTCTTTAACGACTCCTCTTCCGATTAAGTTAATAGCTGGTACATAAAATGTTGACATAATTTTTCTCTCCTAACTAGTAAGTAAGTTTATAAAACACCTTTTTTCAAGATGATGTTACCGTATAAGGCACTTTCTCCCGTTTGAATCACAAGATAAGCGTCTTTTGCTTGTTCGTAAAACTCAAATCGTTCGAACTCTTTAATCGCTGCTCCTGGGTGATTTTCTTCTAAGAGACGTTTATATTCATCCCAAATCACTGGAACTGTTGGATCTCCTGGAACGACTTGCATTAGTCCTGCTTGATATGAACTGTAAGTATCTAATGGCAATACTTGTAAAATCGCTTCTAAAGCTACAGGAACACCATGACCGTCCATACGAATCACTCGTTGACCGATACGATGAGCTGGAAAGTTTGCATCCGCAAGCACCAATTCATCTCCATGTCCCATTTCCATTAAATATTTCACAAGCTCAGGGCTTAAAATTTTAGGAATTTGTTTTAACATTACTGAATTCCTCTCTTCACTTTATTGAATTTCAAGCGAATTTCTTCTAAATTCTCAATCGCACGACTTTCATAACGCGTTACAGGTTCTGAAGCCTTGATAATGTCTTGTGCTTCTTTGCGACTTGAAATCACTCCAAGAGTTAGCATTTGTGACAAGATATTTCCAAGTGCACTCGCTTCTACCGGTCCTGTAATAACTGTACGTCCTGTAAAGTCTGCTGTTAACTGGCAAAGCAATTTGTTTTGAATGCCTCCGCCGACCATTTGAACAGTTGTCATTTCGTGTTTTGTCAATTGTTCTAATTGCGTAATCGTTTCTAGATAAGTTAAAGCTAAACTTTCTAGAACGACACGAACGATTTGACCTTTCGTTTGCGGCACTTTTTGTCCACTCACTTTACACCATTCTTTAATTTTTGTTTCCATTTCTCCAGGAGAAGCGAAAACTGGGTCATTTGGATGAATCCAAGTTTGGTTATCCGTTACTTCTTCGGCTAATGTCACCATTTCGCCAAAGCCAACTTCTTCCCCTTGCAAGCGCCAGTCGCGTTGTAATTCTTGAATAATCCACATTCCTGTTGTGTTTTGTAAGAGACGATATTTACCATCAAAACATCCTTCATTTGTAAGTCCTGAGGCAAATGCTTCATCCGTTACAACAGGCTCGTCAGATTCTGTTCCGACAAGCGACCAAGTACCACATGAAATAAAGACAGTGCCTTTTTCATGTTCATATGGAATCGCAAGTACTGCAGCAGCTGTATCATGTCCAGCCCCTGCAATCACGTCAAACGGATCCACTTTCAACTGTTGAGTGATGCGTGGTGATAATTGTCTTAAAACTTCACCATTCTTCGTTGGCGTTGTGAACCATTTACGCGGAATGTCTAAACGTTCAAACACTTCTTCTGAGAAGTCTTGTGTGAAGATATCCAGTAACCCACTTGTACTTGCAATCGTGTATTCATTTGAGAGTACACCTGAAAGTAAGTAGTTGATTAAATCTGGGATAAACAACACGCGTTGAACGATATTTCTTAATTGTGGTTTTTCTTGCAAATCTGAATAGATTTGTAAGACCGTATTAATGGTTGCAGGCTGCACACCTGTTTTTTGGAATAATTCTTTCTTCGAGATAGCGTTATAAAATGACTCCTCGTATCGACCCATTCGATTATCTCTGTAACAATGTGGTTGATAGAGCAAATCTCCATTTTGATCTAGATAGGCATAGTCTACTCCCCATGTATCAACAGAGATGGAACGAATCGGAATCGAATCTTTGGAAGCCTTCTTGATTCCTTGCTTAATTTCTCCAAACAAGTGCAACAAATTCCAATACAAACCATCATTAAGATTCACCGGTTCGTTTTTGAACCGATGAACCTCTGATAATTGGAGGGAGTGCCCGTCATAAATCGCCTGCATAACACGTCCTGAACTTGCGCCTAAATCAATGGCTAATAATTTAATCAAGCTCATGTTTTCTCCTCCATTACTAATCCCTATTTTTTATTCGTATAGTAAAGCTTTGATTTCTTCGCTATCGATGTTCTTAGCGTCATACCATTTAGAACCAGTATCCACGTCTTTAACTGTTTCACCTTTAGCTGCAGCGATTGCTAATTTAACAGCTTGGTAACCAATTTGAACTGGGTCTTGAGTTACAGAACCAACGAAGATTCCTTTACGGATAGCATCTTGTTGTAATGCACCTGAGTCGAAACCAACAGCTAAGATTTTGTCTGCGCCAAGTTTAGATTCTTTGAAACCGCCGTTAGCGTTGATGATTGCTTTTGCAGCGAATTCGTTAGAACCATAGATTGCGATAGTGTCTTCTTTTTCAAGAACTGTAGAAGCTTCAGTTTTACCTGCAGCATCGTCTACTTGAGCTGGAACACGAACTTCGATAACTACTTTAGCATCAGCTTCGTTTACATCGTTTTTGAATTTGTCATGTCCAGTTACGGCAGTTTTAATGCCTTTTTTATTTAATAATTCAACCATTTTATCAATGAAACCACTTGTTCTTTGAGTGATTGAAAGTGAGTTTACTTCTTGAGAAACAACCCCGATACGAACTTTCTTGTCGCCGAGTTTGCTTTCTAATAATGAGAATAAGTGTTCAGCAGCGTTACCACCAGCAGCATGGTTGTCTGTTGATGCAGTTGCTTTGATAGCTCCTTCTGGTGCTCCTGGAACCCCTGAGTCAAACCCGATAATAGGAATGTTTTTAGATTGTGCTTGTTTAATCGCATCTAATTCTGCTTCAGTATCTAATGCAGCTAAAGCGATTGCTTTTGGATTTTTGTTGATCGCATTGTTTAATTGTTCCAATTGTTCTGCGATTGCTGTTTCATTTTGAGGTCCTACGAAAGTAATTTTAGCACCTAATTCTTGAGCTGCTTTTTCAGCCCCTTTGTTTACAGCTTTCCAGAAGTCATGTTGGAACCCTTTAGCAATCACTTCTACTTTGAAGTCTCCGCTTGCTTGAGCTTTATTATTTCCACCGTCAGCATTTGATTTATTTGAAGTACATCCTGCTAATAAAGCAGAAGCACAAGCTAGAGTTGCAATAGCATATTTGAACGATTTTTTCATGATTTATTCTCCTTTATATGTCCTTTTTGACCCTTTCTTTGAAGGTGTCTTCCCAACTCATTGTGTCAATATCAAACTATTTTTTCTTATTCATACGGATTAAGATATCTGAGTAAACGGCAACGATTACAACGAAACCTGTAATGAACAATTGATAGTGTGGTTGTAAGTCGATGTATGGTAAACCAATCTTCAAGACAGACATGATGAATACCCCGATGATTGTACCAACAACTGAACCAACCCCACCGGCAAGTGAAGTACCACCGACAACTACTCCGGCGATGGCATCAAGTTCCATACCGTTCCCTGTACCAGGAAGGATTGTTGAATACGTTGCAGCATATGCGATACCAGCTAAACCTGCTAGAAGTCCACTGATGACATAAGCCATACCTTCCCATTTGATAACGTTTACACCTGAAAGTCTAGTAGCTTCTTTATTTGAACCGATGGCAAAGATGTAACGACCAATTTTTGTTTTATTTAAAACAATGGCTGCAATAATCGCTACGACAATCAAGACGATCAACCCGGTTGGAAAATTATCTTGCGTTCTGAATAAGTCTTTGTACCAGCCTTCACCAGTTCCACGTAATGGGAACGTTACACTTTGTACGTTTGATACGATTGAGCTTAAACCACGTGAAATCATCATTGTACCAAGTGTTGCGATGAATGGTGGTAATCCAAATTTCGCAATTAAAATTCCGTTGAATAATCCAAATACACCCCCAATCACTAATATTGCCAACAATGCTAGCCATAATGGCCAACCCATTTTTGTATGGAGCACTCCACCAACGATGGCAGAACACATCATTACTGTACCGATTGATAAGTCAATACCACCGGTGATAATAACGAATGTTACCCCAATTGCTAAGAAACCAATGTAATAAGATGCGTCTAAAATGCTGACCGCTGTATCAAACGAACGGAACGATTCACTTGAGACTGCAAAGAATGTGAAAATCACGATCAACGCGATTAATGCAATTAATTTTTGTAATCCAACTGATTGTACCAGTTTCGTCCATAGGGACTTTTTCTCTTCCATATCAATACCTCTCTTCGATTATCGATCCGTTGCTAAAGCGAGGATACGTTCTTGAGTTGCTTGACTGATATCAAGTTCCCCTGTTTTACGTCCTTCACACATGACAACAATACGATCGCTCATACGTAAAATTTCTGTAAGCTCTGAAGAAATCATAATGATTGATTTTCCTTGAGCTACTAGTTCATTCATTAATGAGTAGATTTCACTTTTCGCACCAACGTCAATTCCTCGAGTTGGTTCGTCAAAAATTAGAATATCGCTATTTTGTTCTAGCCATTTCGCAATAACAACTTTTTGTTGGTTACCACCTGATAAGTTACGAACTAGTTGTTTCGATGATGGTGTTTTCGTTCTTAATTGTTTAACGAATTCATCACTGACTTTCACAATTTCACCGTCATCGATTAAACCACCCTTAATGTACTTATCAAGGTTTGTCATTACTGTGTTATTGGCAATGGTCATATCAACGATACATCCATAACGTTTACGGTCTTCTGAAAGATAACCAATACCTTCTTTAATAGCATCTTGAGGATTTTTAATATCAACCTCTTTACCATTAATTTTAATGGTTCCGCTATCTTTCTTATCCGCTCCGAATAGTAAACGAGCTACTTCTGTTCGGCCCGCTCCCATTAATCCAGAGAAACCTAAGATTTCACCTTTATGAAGCACAAAGCTAACATCTTTTACGTGGCTTCCTGAGTTTAAGTGTTCCACTTCTAATACAACAGGTGCTCCTTCTGGTACTGCAGAAACCGCTTTCGGATCTTCGTAAATAGTACGACCAACCATCATTGCGATGATCTCGTCCTTTGTAGTTTCTTTTGTATTTACAGTTCCAACATATTCCCCGTCCCTCATAACCGTTACACGGTCCGTAATACGGGCAATTTCGTCCATACGGTGAGAAATATAGATAATTCCTACACCTTTAGCACGTAAGTCATCAATAATTGCGAATAATTCATTAATTTCTGATTCTGTTAACGCTGCTGTTGGTTCGTCGAAAACAATAATCTTAGCATCCATTGACAATGCTTTGGCAATTTCAACCATTTGTTGTTTACCAACTGTTAAGTTTCCCACTTTTTCTTGTGGATTAATATCCAGTTTCAACAATTTGAATAATTCTTTTGCCTTTTTATTTCCGGCATTATCGTTGATGAAGAGACCTTGATTAATTTCTTCACGACCGATGAAGATGTTTTGAGCCACTGTTAAGTGGTTCATCATATTCAACTCTTGGTGCACGATTACAATCCCATCGTCCATAGCCTCTTTTGGCTTAGAATATTCTACTTGTTTTCCGTTATAGTGAATCGTTCCTTCGTTCGCGCCGTAAATACCTGTCAATACTTTCATTAAAGTGGATTTACCAGCCCCGTTTTCACCCATTAGCGCGTGTACTTCACCTGCTCTTAGGTCAAAGTCTACACCTTTTAAGGCTTTTACAGGTCCAAACGATTTCACAATTCCCTTCATTTCAAGAATAACTGGATTACTCATGCATTTCACCTACCTGTTCCAGTTTTGTAATACGCTCTTTCAGCGCTTCTATTTGTTCTTGTTGCCCAACGATGATGTTCACAACTTCTAGCAGCAAGTGACTGTTCATAAAATGATCTTGTGCGTGAACGGAAAGAAGTGTTGGACTTGCGCCCTCGCCTCTAATTTCTTGCTGAATCATTTCTGTTTGAACATTATGCGCTTCAACTCCTTTAACTCGTGCTTCATCAAGGAGGCCTCTTGCAGATGAAATATCACCTGCAAGAGCACTCTTAACGGATTGCATTGCTAAAGTTGTTACTTTGCTACTTTTGACAATGAGTTGCATCAATCGTTGTGTATCTGCTTTTTTAGTCTCGCTCATTGGCTTAACCTAATAATTCAATCGCTTGTTTTAGAACTTCTTCTCCGCGCATGTTTTCAAAGTCATCGTCTGAAATCACAGCAACTGGAACATGAAGTGAAGCTTTTGCTTTTTCTTCTAAATAAGCTAGTTGAGGTCCTAATAATAAGACATCAATATTTTTTAGAGTATCAATCCCAGTAATCCCTACTGAGTAGAATGAGTAATCTAATTTATCACGGTAAATTACTTCTTGAATGCGTTCAACGAGCATACTTGTTGTTAATCCACCGACACAGGCTAAAATAATTGTTTTTGTCATTTTAGTCTCTCCTTTCTTTTACTTATGGATAGGTCCTAATAATTGGCATGCACGGTAGTCAGCTGATTCTAAATCTTCTGTTCCGAATAATGACCAGTTCTTAGGTCTGAAGATATCTTCTTCTGAAACGTTATGCATATTTACAGGAATGCGTAACATTGAAGCAAGAGTGATAAGGTCAGCACCAATATGTCCATAAGTGATAGCACCGTGGTTTGCACCCCAGTTATTCATTACATCGTATACTGACTTGAATGCGCCTTTACCTGTTAAGCGAGGAGCAAACCAAGTTGTTGGCCAGCCTGGATCTGTACGGTTATCCAATGTATGGTGTACATCTTCAGGTAATTCAAGTGTGTATCCTTCTGCGATTTGTAATACAGGTCCAACGCCTTTCAATAAGTTCAAGCGAACCATTGTTACAGGCATATTTCCTTTAGATAAGAAGCGAGTTGAGTAACCGCCGCCACGGAAGTATTCGCGGTTAGCTGCTGGGAAGTCTGTATTTGCAAGCATTGCATCTACTTCACTTTGTTCTAATTCCCAGAATGGTTTAATCACTGGTTCACCGTTTCTTGTAGCTTGACCAGTACCATCTAATGTACAAGAACCAGAGTTGATTAAGTGTAAGAATCCATTTTCAGCATGGCCTTCAAGTTTATGTCCTGTTACACGTTCAACAGCTTCTGGACTCCAGTAAGTACGAACATCCGCAAAGATTTGTGGAGTGTTTGTTAATAAGTAGTTGAATAGCATTGATACACCGTTTAACGCATCATTTTCAGTTGCGAAGATGTATGGTCTGCGAATTCCGTTCCAGTCGAATTGAGTGTTTAGGAATGTTTCCATGAAGTCTCCGTTAGGGAAGTGGTCTGTCCATTGACGTTGACCTTGGAATCCACCAACAAGAGCGTAGTGACCAACTGCTTCTTCTTCGAAGCCTAGTTCAGCAAGTCTTGGGTTACCAATCATTAAGTCACGTCCAATTAAGAACATCTTAATCACGAATTCCCATTGTTTATCTTTTTCTTCACGGCTTAAAACAAGGTCTTCACGGTTGTGATCGAATCCTTCTTTAACGTTTTCTTTCACCCATTTAAGCGCACGTTCGAATTCTTCGTGATCGTAAATACCACGATCGATACGGCGAGTGAATTCAGTCATATCTACTGATTCATTACGCATTCCTAAGTATTCTTGGAAGAAGTTAGGATCTACGATAGAACCACCGATACCCATTGATACACTACCCATTGATAAGTAAGCTGTATCTCTCATTAAACCTGTAGCAAGAGCTGCTCTTGCGTAACGTAAGATTTTTTCTTTAACGTCTTCAGGAATTTCTGTATCTGTTGCTTCTTTTACGTCTTTACCGTAAATTCCGAATGCTGGAATTCCTTTTTGAGCGTGAGAAGCAAGAACTGCTGCTAAGTAAACAGCCCCTGGTCTTTCAGTTCCGTTGAATCCCCAAATAGCATGTGGAATATCAGGAGACATATCCATTGTTTCACTACCATAGCACCAGCATGGTGTTACAGTGATTGTTGCACACACGTTTGATTTCTTGAACAATTCGTGAGACGCTGCTGCTTCTGGTACACGACCAATTGTTGATGGTGAGATCACACATTCAACTGGTTGTCCATCAGGGTATTTCAATGTAGACTCGATTAAAGCAGCTACACTCTTCGCCATATTCATTGTTTGAACTTCTAACGATTCGCGAACTCCTTGGCGACGACCGTCAATAGTTGGGCGAATCCCAATACGTGGATGTTGAATCATTTTTATTCCTCCTATTTTTCTACACTTCACGAACAGTTCCGTCTGGATTGTATTTCTTGTATCCTGGGTGGCGTCCTGTTACTTTGTAGTTTTCGCGCATCTTGAACATTTGTTCTAATTTTTCTCTTGAGATTTCTTTTTCTTCAATGCCTTTTGTTAGTAATAACATTCTTCCGTGGAATGTTGATTTAGCCACGAGTTCTAATGTTTCCATTCTGTAGTATGCTGTAATTACATCACTACCCACTGTTAATGCACCATGGTTTTCAAGTAACATCACGTCGTGTTCTTGTAAGTATGGTGTAATCGCATCTGGAACTTCCATTGTTGAAGGAACTCCGAATGGTGTAATTGGAATTGAACCGATAACAATCGCACTTTCAATTAGTGAATAAGTATCTAATGGAATATGTGCTAATGTGAATCCAGTTGCAATTGGTGGATGAGCGTGAACAACAGCTTTCACATCGTCGCGTTCTTCATAGCAGCGAATATGCATTTTAATTTCGCTTGAAGGACGGAAACCTTCGTTGGCTTCAATCACTTCTCCTTTCATATTTAATTTAACGAGTTTTTCAGGAGTGATAAAACTCTTACTGATACCTGTTGGTGTTGCGATGATGGTATCCTCATCAATGCGAACTGAAACGTTTCCGTCATTGGCAGCAACCCATCCTAGTTGCCACATTTTATGACACACGTCACAAATTTGTTCGCGTACTACTTGTTCATCAAAAGTCATAGTATCATCCCTTTCTGATTTCTATCTTAGCAATTAAAGAAAGCGGATACAATATGTGGAAGCGCTATTGAACATCCTTCAGGATTTGTGCTATAATTTGTTCATAAATGTTCAAAATCGTTCAACTAGGGGGTTTTATTATGGTATGCTTCGAGCGAATGTCTCGTATTATGGACATTCTCACGAAAAGGAAAATCATCTCCACCTTCCAATTGGAAGCATTGATGTACTGCTCCACCTCTACACTGAGGCGTGACCTGATTAAACTGGAAAAAGAAGGAAAGATTATACGATCTCATGGCGAAGTTCGACTTGTTACTACAAACAATATTGAATACGCTTACGATAGCAGAAGCCATGAAGAAACTCAGGGAAAACAACAAATAGCGGAAACAGCCTCCACTTTTTTAACGGATAACCAATCGATTTTTATCGATAGTTCATCTACTTGTGCCGCGCTCGCACCTCACTTAGGAACTCTTAAAAATTTACGTGTCATCACAAATGGGATTGAAATAGCACGTAGGTTGAACAATTATGAAAATATCACCTTGTTCTTTTGCGGAGGACATATCGGCTATGGAACAAACTCGGCTTTGGGAGATTTTGCGACGAGTTTTATCAATAACTTCCATGCAGATATTTGTTTTATGAGCTGCCGAGGTCTCGATCGTTTTGCTGCTTACGAGGCCAATCATAGCCAGGCTCTCTTTAAGCAACAGATGATTGCGAATTCCGATATGGCTATCCTGCTTGCAGACCACTCGAAATTCAATACGAGTCATTACTTTAAACTATCGAATTACAACGCGATTGATTACATCGTAACCAATCAAGCTCCTGTCGAATCATTCCAAGATACGGTAGGCGCTCAGTGCGAAATTCTTTGGTAAAAATATCGAACAAAGAAAAGCACATGAAGTTATTTGAACATTTTGAAAAAGAACTAGCTCTATGTTGAGGGCACTGACCCCCGTAAATGAGAATTAAATAAAAACACCTCCAAGTTGGATTTGGTACAATATTATCAAATACGCATGGAGGTGTCTTTTTATGGTTAAAAATCGTGTTGCTTATTCAGCCGATATTAAAAATAAAGCCGTAGAAATGAAATTACAGGGATATAGTACAAAACAAGTAATGCAGGAGTTAAACATTAAAAACAAAACGCAAGTAGAAACATGGTTTAGATGGTATAAAAATGGAGAAACACATCGTTTCCACCAACAGGTGGGTAAACAATATTCTTATGAAAAAGGAATGGCTAAACTTTCTGAAATCGATCAATTAAAATTAGAATTACGAAGAAAAGAAGTTGAATTAGAAATATTAAAAAAATACAAGGAATTGGAAAGGAAGTGTCGCCTCAAGCAGTTGTAAAATTAGTAGAAGAATTGAAAGGTAAATATACAGTTCATTTAATCTGTTTTTGCCTTAATGTACCCATATCTACTTACTACCGATGGAAAAAGAAAGACTTTTCTCCAACCGTTATCGAGGAAACTATTGGTAAAATTTGTAAGAAAAACAAATTTATTTACGGGTACAGAAAGATTAAGCATTTGATTCAGAAGGAATTAAATCAGATTGTTAACCATAAGGTTGTGCAGCGGATTATGCAGAAAAATGGTTGGAATTGTGCCGTGAAAACGAAAAAAGCTATCAAAATAGGTAAACCTTTCTCAATTACTGGCAATACTCTGAATAGAGATTTTTCAGCGGATAAACCTATGCAAAAGTTGACTACTGATATCACATATTTACCTTTCGGCCCTAAACGATTATATTTGTCGTCGATTATGGATTTATACAACGGAGAAATACTAGCTTATACAATTGGTTCTAAACAAGATACTAAGTTTGTATTGGATACTTTAAATCAAATTGACTTACCTAAGGGTGTTCTACTACATAGTGATCAAGGCAGCGTTTATACTTCCGCCGAATACTACAATTTATGTAAAGAAAAAAACATTATCCGCAGTATGTCCCGTAAGGGGACACCCGCAGATAATGCGCCCATCGAAAGCTTCCATTCTTCCCTAAAGTGCGAAGCTTTCTACATAAAAGATGAAGTAATAACTTCATCTTCTATTGTAATTCAAATTGTAGAAAATTACATCAAATATTATAATGAAAATAGAATCCAACAAAAATTGGACTACCTGTCTCCGGTTGAATACCGGAGACGGTAGCCCTAGGGTGTTTTTATTAAATTCTCACTTTTTGGGGTCAGTCCCATTTGAATAGACCTCTTTTTATTATGTTATATGTTCGAGGATGGATGGACAGAGAAGCTGTGAGAGTATTTAGCTTCTCCCCCTTCCAATTCCTACACTAGCGGAAACGTTAAGGGCACGGGTCTCAACGTTTCACTTAAAAGAGAAGATTATCAATATCATTTTGCGATAATAGAAGATCCATTTTCGCAAGGCTTGAATAACGGTTCATCGTTGGTAATTCATCCAAGATAACAATATCCGTTCCAAGTCGTTTTAAGAGCTGATCGACCATATTCGAGAGTCTCATGGCAAATGGTCCACTTGTAATAAAGCGAAGCGGCACAGCCCCCATCATCATGATGAGTTCTAAAATATAATTCTGAATCATTTTTGTCTCTAAATCTGTTTCTTGTAGGAAGATGATTTCACGTTCATCGGCCATCGCCAGCATAAACGCACCTGTTTTATAAAATCCCATGGCCGCAATTGGCGACAATGTCAACTGGATTTCAAAAGTTTCCGGGAAGATTCCTTGAATCGCCTTTTTTGCACGTAAGAGCGAGAAATCACTGACTGCAACGGGTTCAGGTTTTACTTGGAAGAACGGCTTCAATTCTGCAATCTGATCGAAACTGATTTCCTTACGCGTAATATCTAGCGACTTTACAGCCTTTGTTTTTTGATTATATTCGAGAACAGCATAGCAATCCGCGTCTTCTTGATCGAGAATACTAGCAGCCTTCAAAATCTCCTTCCAGTTGCCTTCTTGCAAGAGAATGTCACATACACGTAGCACAAATTGGACTTCTGATTTCTTAAGGTCTGCGAATAAATCAAATGGTTCATTGAAGCTCGAAATCATTGGCAATTCTCTGGCTCCTTTCACAGGATACCCATTTCGCTTCAAGTATTCGATTTCCTCTTCATCGAAATCCGCACGTTTTGAAAACTGAATTTCGATGCCTTTTCTAAACCAAAACGCTTCGGTCCGTTCCTCTCCGACCACCTCATCCGACATGGTTACCAGTCGTTCTGAGAGTCGATAACGAACAAGTTCTTCTTCGTTTTTGAAGAATAATAAACGTAAATCTTGCTGTTCATCACGTTCAATTAAAAAGAAAAACTTCACTGCTCCTCGTTTATTCTGAAAAGCAAAGGCAGCATTTTTGAGTTCTGTTTGCTTTTTTACGAGCTTAAATAGCAACGGTATACTTTGGTACAATTCCTGACTCATATACACTACCCCAATCTTTCTTTTATTCATTTATATTATACTACCTTTTACATAAATTTGATAGCGGTTTTAGTTTTTATTTAAAATATTATATATTTGATGTTTTTAAATGATTTAATTCCACCTGTGACTCATTTTTCCCACTATTCAATGAATTAATTCGTTTTTTTAGTGTTGAATTTTTTCAACTTTTCAAAATTCTTAAACTTTTCTTAATCTATTTTCGGGCTCTTTCTTGTAATTTTAAGCATAAAAATACCCCCTCAAGCATTGAAAAAACCAATCCTTGACGGAGTATTGTATTAACAAATTTAATTAGCGATCGATTTCAGTAATTTTTCCTGTGTCGTTTGAAATCTTAACGTTCACTTGTTGTCCGTTAACTGATAAATCAAACTCCCAAATTACTTCACCGTGATCTTTATCGACGCTCCACTCACGAAGGACTCCTGTTGGGAATTCTTTTTGAGCGATAGCTGCCATCTCATCTACTTGTTTCAATGTAGCTAAGTCAATTTTTTCTTCATCATGTTCTTCTTTATCTGAAGTTGTTTCATTAACTTTCATGAAAGTCTTAGCTGACTTATCGTAACGGTACGTATATTCATTCGTATCGTTCATCGCTTCTACTTCATAGAACATTCCGTTAGAGTATTCTAATGCAGTAATATCAAGAGCTGGGAATTCTTTCTTAAATGCATCTACAATTTCTTTTTGCATTGCATTTTGGCTTCCAATTGCATCTTCCGAAGCGTTAGTAGCTACAGTTGTATTTGTAGCAGTCGTAGCTGGTGCTTGAGTTGTCGCTTGTACAGTCGTTGCTTGAGCTGTAGTTGCTTGCGTAGTCTCTGCAGGTGCTGCTTGGTTAGAACAAGCGGCTAATAAGCTTGCGGCTGCAAGACTTAAGAGTTTTGTTGTTTTTTTCATTGTTCCACTCCATTCTTAAGTTTTAATAATTATAATTTAGAACCTTTGTTTCTAGGAGAAGGTTTTATGAAGTTACCAAGAAAAAACACCCTGTAGCTTTCACTACAGGGTGCTTAAAGTCACAGATTATTCATTTGTGTCTTCTTCAGAAGTTGCTGGTTCCCCAACTAAACCTTCTGTTTGTTCCACTGGTAATACTGGTTCTGAAGTACTTGTTTCCAT
>URWJ01000010.1 GCA_900551535.1 uncultured Granulicatella sp.
CGAAAAGGCATAGGCTCAAGCCTTTCGAGGTTAGTCCGCACGACTGTAAACAGTCGCTTACGGCTAACCTGCGAACCGTCATCGCCTATAAACGCCTTTTCTCACATCCTAAGCATTAAATTTTGGTGGTTAGGTTATCCATGCTATCATGTTGTTATCGCAAAGGCGATGGATTATACCAGTAAAGGAGAATTGTTATGAAAAAATCAACCAAATTATTAATGACTACACTACTTGTTTCGTTAGGTTTGGCTGCATGTGGTGGCAATTCAACATCGACATCGACATCAGGTAATCAACAAAGTTTAACAATTACAACATTCGGAGAGTTAGCAACATTAGATAGCGCGGACTACGATGATGTTCCGAGCTCAGATATGTTAGGGCAAATTTTCGAAGGATTATATCGTGTCGCTAAAGACAATAAAGTTGAATTAGGAATGGCAGCAGAAGAGCCAACTGTGAGTGCGGACGGCCTTGTATATACGTTTAAATTACGTGATGCAAAATGGTCTGACGGAACTCCTGTAACAGCAGGCGACTTCGTTTTCACTTACCGTAAATTAGTAGACCCTAAAGAAGGACATGTGGCGCAATCAGCAGATGTGTTCAAAAACGCGAAGAAAATTCGTTCAGGGGAATTATCTACAGAAGAATTAGGAGTTAAAGCGATTGATGATAAAACATTAGAAATCACGCTTGAAAATCCTGCTCCATATTTACCAAAATTATTAACAGGGTCACGTTTCTTACCACAATCTGAAAAAGTGGCGAAAGAAAAAGGCGAAGGATACGGTTCTTCAGCAGATTCAATCGTGACAAACGGACCGTTCAAATTAGAAGGATGGACAGGTTCTGAACTTTCTTGGAAACTTGTGAAGAACGACGGTTACTGGGATGCAGCAAACGTTCAATTACAAAACGTTACTGTGAATGTATCGAAAGAAGTAGCGACTTCTGTTCAATTATTTGACGGAAAACAAGTCCAATACACAACAATCAGCGAACAATTCGTCGATCAATATAAAACGCAACCAACGTATCACGCTATTCCAAAAGCAACAATGGGGTACATGAATTTCAACGTAGAACGCAAAATCACAGGAAACAAACACTTCCGTCGTGCGATTGCGATGGCTTACGATAAAGCGGCTCTTGTAAACAACGTGTTAAAAGACGGCTCAATCGTTTCAAATGGTCTTGTTCCAAAGGGATTTGCTGAAAACCCAGAAACGGGGAAAGATTATGTGGAAGACCGTGGCGACTTACTCACCTACAATGTCGAAGAAGCGCAAAAAGAATTAGCACTTGCTAAACAAGAATTAGGGATGGACACAATCGAAGTGACCTTATTAACGTCAGATGCAGGTAGTGCGAAAGTGGTTGGCGAATATTTACAAGCGCAAATCCAAAAGAACTTACCAGGCGTGACATTGAACATTAAATCAGTGCCATTGAAAAACCGTCTTGAATTACAACGTGCAGATGATTTCGACTTCTTCTTCGGAACATGGGCACCTGACTATCAAGATCCAGTAAACTTCTTAGAACAATACGTAACAGGTGGAGGAATCAACTTCGGGAACTACTCAAGCGAAGCCTACGATAAAGCCGTTGCTGAAGTGAAAACAACATACGCAACGAAGCCAGCAGAACGTTACAAACAAATGATTGCGGCTGAAAAAATCGTGATGGATGATGTGGCTATCGCTCCAATCTACCAAGCAAGCCAAAGCTACTTACTTGCTGAAAACGTAGATGGATTCGAAGTCCTTCCATTCGGACGTACGATCAACCTTCGTCAAGCCTCTGTAAAATAATCATAGAAGCAAAAATAAGAGACTCGAAATTTCGAGTCTCTTTTTCGTTTTGTAAAAAAGCAAAATGTAACATATAAGTTACATTTTAACAATTCTCTCTTTGAACGATTTTGTCCAAAGTGGGATTTTTTATAAGGTTTTCGTCATATGGTAATACGGATGACCGCTTAAGACGCGTTCACTTTCAGGCGTGTAGCCTAGTTTTTCGTATAATTTGTAGGCCTTCGTATTGTCCTTCTCGCAGTTGAGGGCGATTTTTGTAGCCCCTTGTTGACGCGCTAAGTTTTCTACTTCGACCAATAATTTACGGCCGATTCCAATGCGACGATATTTGGGATAGACCGCTAAAATATCGATGTACCATTCGCCAGGCATCGTTTCCTTATCCTCGTAGAGCGGAATTTGATGCGGGGTATTGTAATCCTCGTACAATCGGTGGAACGGGTCGTCAATCGCGTCTTCTAAGTGTCCGTGGTAGCCGAAGATGGCCCCAGCGACTTTGCCTTCATGAATATACACAAGCGTGTTCTTCAGCCCGTATCGAAACTGGTCGTCGAGCATGGCTTCTTCTAGCATCGCGTAGAGCATTTCCGGGCTCGTATGTTCCAAGATTGGCAGTTCCATATCTTGCATAATCAGTTCAATCAGAGGGATGATTTGTCGTCGTTCATCTCGCTTAGGTTGTCGAATCATTTCTGAACTCCTTGATATTGTTCCCGATAATCGGTTGGCGAAATCCCTGTACTCTTACGGAATTGTTTTGAAAAATATGTTGGAGTGGTGAATCCAACAATATCCGCCACTTGAGAAATCGAGTAATTCGTTGTTCGTAGTAAAATCTTGCTTTCTTTAATCCGGATGGCAATCAAATATTCCATCGGAGACATGCCGATTTCTTTCTTAAAGCTGTGTGAAATATAGAAACGGCTCAAATGCGTCATCGAAGCGAGGTCTTCTAGCTGGATACTTTCGTGATAGTACGTTTCTAAGTAGTGCTTGATAAACGAAATATCCTTTGTCGCCTTGCTTTGTTTGCCGACTTCAAGGTCGAAGTGTTGGTGACGCAAGATTTTGATTAATAAGATTTCTAATAAGTTATGGCACACTAATTCGTAGCTCATCGATTGGGAAGTGGCCTCTTGTACCATCGCATTCAAATAACGCAAGATGTCTTTTTGCTCATCTCGCAAGTTGAAGAATGAAAATGGATGTCCCCCTTCCGAGACAGGCGTTAAGTTTGAGAAGGAGAGCCCATTAATGCCTAACACGATATATTCCAGCGGTTCATCTGGAGAAGATAATTCTGTATGTTCTACTTGCGGATTGATAATGACAAAGTCGTTTGGTTTTACAGGAAAACGTTGGCCTTGAATATTAAACTCGCCTTTTCCGTCTACAACGTAAAATAATTCCGTAAAAGGGTGCGTATGGAGCGTACTATGCCAGTCGCTGTCATATTTAGATTTTGTGATAGATTCCAATTGAAACGATAAGCTCTTAATATCGGATTCCATCATTAAATAACGTTCATTGCTCATTGTCTAACCTTTCTATTTGTAAAGAGAGTTAATAATATTATACACGTTAGCGAAAACGGTATCAATCTTAAACATTATATAAATTTTAAGTGAAATATTTAATAATTGTTATGAAAATTATTGGAAGCAAGTTTTCATTCAGGTTTGGACGGTTTAAACGAAGAAAAATCATGTTTGCTTGACGCAACCAGAAAGGACAGGTATTCTAACCAAGAGTAAGAAAGGAGATTCATGGAAAGTAGGAACTAAATTTTCTAGAACCTAAAATCAGAGTAGACTTTATTGCGTTAAGTGCCCGGAGGATGGAATGTTGCCACTGGGACGAAAATGGAAACATTGCGGTAATTTAGTCGCATTCGCTGCATTTACACAACACTAGAAATAGAAGTAGTTAAATGGAGCAACTCTTTACAATTAAAGGAGATGCTATTATGGAAAATACAAAGAAATACAATCGGAAAAGAACACTGGATATTACAGTGATGGCGATGGTCTTAGCCATTCGTCTTGTCATGGAAATGCTGCCGGCAATTACATTCGGCCTCTACGTAAAAATCGGCTTCGGGTTTATCGGGGCGGCCATTGCAGGGGTTATGCTTGGACCGTGGCGTGCAGCGCTTGTGGGAATCCTAGTCGATATCCTCGGGAACTTCTTCAGCGGGAAGAGTGGCCAATTCTTCATCGGATACACCTTCACAGCCCTTGTCGGAGGACTCATCTACGGATACTTCTTATATAAGAGACCACTCAGATGGGAACAAATCGGACTCGCAGTATTACTCGTAACCCTCTTCTGTAACCTCGGACTGAATTCAATCTGGGTGCATATGATGACAGGAGAAGCCTTCACCGTCTTCATGTCAATGCGAATTCTGAAAAATATAATCTCGCTCCCATTGAATACCGCCATCCTAACCGTGCTCTTTTCAAACAAAACCATGAAAATTTTAATAGAGAAATACAGGATATGAGGGCGAACGCTCAGGACTGAACCACTGGACCAGAATAACGCAAGGGACTGCTTGCAGTCGTGCGGATATTCTGGGAAGTGGACGTCAGTCCTGTGAGCCCGAATTCAACTCCACAGGGTGTGAGGCTCTTGCTAGCACCGCCCTCCCATTTAGGAGTAGAATAAAACCAAAGAGCAACTAAATTAACTAGTTCAAAACGAAGGGAGGCACAACCATGCCATTTATTCATGTTGAAATGATTGAAGGAAGAAGCCGTGAACAAAAAGAAGCCCTTGTCAAAGAAGTGACAGAAGTGGTTTCTAAACACACTGGCGCTCCAACAGAACACATTCATATCATTATTCAAGAAATTAAAGCCGAAAACCTTGGCCAAAACGGCAAATTAAGAGGTTAATCAACTTCAGTTAGAAAAAATACTGGACAGCTCAAAAGTTAGAACGCTTTTGAGCTGTTTTTATTAGAAAAACTATCGAATGAATGAACAGCAAATGATATAATTTAGCTAACAATATTTTCAGTATACTACTAAGATTTTATAGTGAACACAATTTTCTCGTGAAAATAGAATAGCTTTTCAGTAAATACGACAAAATATTGTGTTTTTTTTGAAGTGTGATAATATTTAATATAAATAATGAGCTCATAAAGTGAGGATTAATGATGAAGTTTAAGAAAATATTTTATGCTTGTATAATGGGAGGAATTATCTTTATGTCATTTGGATGTAATCCGAGAAATAATCGTGCATATTTAGAAAAGCGTATCGGAACAGAAATGAGTCGCGTATATCCAACAAATAGATTAGAGAATTTGTTTGAGCAATTTCCAGAAGGGTTTAAGATAAAACAGTCTTTTACAGCTGGTGATGACTTATTCAAAGTGGAAATGATAGCTACGAGTAAGGGAGAACCTATTAGCGGCACAGTTTCAAAGATTGGAGATAATGGAAGTGAAAAAATCTTTGAAACAAACTTTCAATATCAAGATGGGAAGTATCAATTTGCCAATGAGAGTGATGCAGCATATTGGCCGTACCAAGGCTTCTTATTTGAGAAATTGACCTTAAGTCGGGATGTATTATCAAAGCTAGATTTACAAGAAAAGTCCTATAATATGATGAATGGTGATTTTGAACTACGCTACAAAGTAACAAATGAAATCATTAATTCCTTTTTAGGGTTAGGGGACTCGGATTCGCTGAGTGTGTCGCTAGTCGGAAGTAATAGTAATCGTGGATATTATTATTCGATTGTTATTGAAAATGAAGACGGGCTTCTTTTCATAGAAACGGTCTCAGATTAAAAAGGAGAAAATGATGAGTATAGAAAGACTAAAAGCGAGTCGAATTCCAACGTTAGATGCGTCTAATTTGACGTATCAAGTTGAAAATGTCAGAGTACATGAATCAGAGGAAACAGAACCTAAAAATTTATTAGCTAAGGTCGATTCTCGAAAAGAAATACCTAGTAATTTAGAATATATTGATGATTTCTATGATCCCTTCACCGGAACTAGTGGAACAGCGTTCAAGGATAAAACTACTGGAAAAGTAGTTGTATCGTATACTGGAACAAATCCAGATGGAGATGTCATAAAGGATGGTTTAACGGATGTTTTTAGTATTGCATTTGGTTTAGGAGATCACTATGATGATGCGTATACTTTTTATGAAAAGATGGTCGAAAAGTATGGGGCGGAAAATTTAATTCTTACTGGGCATTCTCTAGGAGGTAATGTTGCTCAACGAGTAGCATTAAAATATAATGCAAGGATGACAATAGTATATAATCCTGCTCCTTTGTATGTGAGAGAAACAGCTACGTATTTAGATCCAGATGTAGCAGAAAATATTCAGAGTATAGAAAAGGATATCAAAGGCTTTACAGGCCGTGTTCTTCGCGTTAATACTGAATGGGATGTTCTCCAGCTTTCGGAATTAGCTGGTGGGGTTTATTTAGGGAAACAAATCACTCTAAAAAATTCTGGAGACCATGGATTAGATGGAATAGTTAATGACCCTGCTCAAGTTGCTGAATTAGAGAGGATTTTAGCAATCGAATTTGTCATGAGTAGTGTTACAGATAAAAAAAGGCAATTTATTAGTTCTAGTCGAGAAGGTATATCTGGGGTGACAAAAAGTCAGTGGATTTATTTGGATGCACTTCAGGCTCAATTATTATCCGAGGAGATTGTGAAAGCTAATAATGTAGCTATAGAATCGTTCAAACAAACTCAAGCAAAAGGAATCCAGGAAGCGAATGAACTATATAAAGAATTATCGAAAGTACCAGCTAATTCTAAGTTGTCAGCTGAGGAAATAATGGCTGTGTATTATGAAGAAGGCGTTCATTACGACTCCATTGTTGGTGATGTTGAAGAATACAGTAATAAAAAACTACAAACAGCTGTTGAAATTGCAGAAAATTTTGATACCTTAAGAAAGGTAATTAATGATGGTATTGCCGAATTAGTTGAAAAAGATCAAGAGTTATCAGCTTTATTTGTTAAAGGATAGAGATAAATATGGATAAAAAGGGGACCTTACAGAGTAGGTTAAGAAAAATTTGTGCTGAAATTGATGAGATAAAAAATGAGGAGAAAAAAGAATTATCTAAAATAGAAGAAAAAACAAGAAGAGTTAATTCTTTCAGAAGAGACCTTGCTAATATGTTAGAGCAAAAATATCAGGCTTCAGTACAGGAATTAAAGAATAATGAAGATCAAGTAGTAGATTACGAAAAAATAAGTCAATTATTCCAATTATATTATGAAGCGAATGAAGAGAAATTTTATAGAACTCTAAACTCATTAGACAGAGAATCTGAAAAAATCCAACTGGAGTATAAGACAAAGCTCCGAAAGAAATCAGAAGAGATGGAAGATTTACAAATAGAAATTCATAGATTAGAAGATGAGGGATAGTATGGAAATAGGGTCGCTAGCAACTCAAGTTTGGGATACAATTGAAAATGCTTATCAGAATTTGTTGAGAGGAGCAGTACAATCTACTAGTGAAATATTGCTCGAAGTGGAAAAATCACTTGAAAGACGGACGATAAGATTGTATTACGTACCTGCGAAAGTGGCGTTACGTGATAGAATAAAATACAAAATAGATAAAGAGTATGTTCAATCTGCAGAGAAAGTATATACCGAGATAGTACATATTAAAAATGCTGTAGATAAGGATGTTAAAGGTAATTTTTCAGAAGCAATTCAAAAAAATATTGCTCGAGAAAACAAAAGATGGAAAAAGTTATCTAATACCTATACAAATTTTTAGTGAGTATTTCAAAATAAAAAGAGAAGATACTACTAGAAAATAACGATGATACTCACCGTGAAGTTTTTATTTTTATATTGCTAATTATTTGTGAATGTGATACTATCGAAATGTAACAAAAATCAATATTATAACTGAAGGAGTTCATTAAAATGGGACAAATTAAAGTTTCTCCAGAGACGTTACAAACACGTGCTCGTGAATATAGCAAAGCTTCAAACGAAGTAAATGGAATTTTATCTAACTTATCAGCTTTACAACAAACATTAGCAGCTGAATGGGAAGGACAAGCTTTCCAAGGTTTTGATAGACAATTTAACGAATTAAAACCAAAAGTAAAAGAATTTGCTGAATTATTAGAACAAATCAACGTTCAGTTAGTTGGAGCTGCTCGTGCAATGGAAGAGCATGACCAAGCTTTATCTCAAAAATTCGGATTAAACTAATGGATAATGGATAGACCATCTATCCTAAGAAGGTGGGAGTGCATCCCGCCTTTTTCTTTTAAAAAAATTGAAGGGAGAAGAAAATGAAACATAAGAAAGTTTTCCTGTTTTCAGGAGTTCTTTTAATAGCGGTATTATTATTATCATTATTCGGAGTGGTGAAACCACAAAATACAAATCGTTCGACGTCAGTTCAAGACTCACAGACAGCTAAAAGTGATGTTACTATTGCTGTTGTGAATGAAGATAGTGGGACAAACTATAATGGAGACAAAGTAACAGTTGCAAATATCTTAATTGATTCCTTTGCAAAAACAACTCCATACAAAGTTGAAACGGTGTCTCGTTCGACAGCTGAAAAAGGGTTAGAAAATGGAAACTATCAAGTGATGGTGATTTTACCAAGCCATTTTTCACAAGACGCCCTTTCGTTAGAAGCAACAGCACCAAAACGTGCATTGTTCCAATATAAAGTAAATGCCGACAAACAAGTTTTAGTGAAACAAGCAGAAGAAGCAGTATCGTCATTAAAACAGGCGTTTAACCAAGATCTTATTCGTATTTATTTTAGTAGCGTAATCGCCAACTTGAAAAATGCTCAGAAACAAGTTTCTGGAGTTGTAAAAAATCAAGGAGATACGGTTGACCAATTCCAAACTGGGCTTTTAGAACCGTTGATGCAATATTCTCAAGAATTTAAAGGGATTTCTAGTTCATCGAATAATGCAGCAGAAGTGATGAATGGATTTAATACAATCATCCAAAATTCAAATGCATCATTCACACAAATTATTTCCGTAGATAAAACATATGAAAATGAAATTGCTAAAATTAAAGAGTTACAAGATGCTTGGGCTCAATCGATTGCTAAAAGAGAAAGTGAATTGGCAGTTTACGATAAAGGCATTTCTAGTATGACAGTTACGGATCCATTGAAAATTATGCAAGAAGTAAATGGTCAAAAGCTTCCAGAATTAAGCAACGGACAAGATTTGAATCAAGTCTTAGCAAACTCAAATGAGTTAAACAAACGTATGAATGAATTCGTTGAGGATATTAAGAAGAGAAACGAAGAAATTAGTACTTATTTAAATACAACCTATAAAGCAAAAATCAAGCAAGCAGTCACAGACTCGTTTGCTGATAATAGTAACCAAACGAAGAAAACACTAGGTTTAATGGTTTCGGAGTTACGTAATAATATTGATAAGAAGTTTATTTCAAGCGCTCAACAGATGACGCTTTATGATGATGCGACTATTGATCGTATGGCATTATCAGCTGCAGATAAACAGTTTCTAAAAAATACGGTTCATTTTATTCAAAAACTAAATCCATCAGCAACAACACAAACAAGTAACCAAGATACTTTTGTTAGCAATAAAGAAAATGATATTAAGAATAAAGTGATTTCAGGACAGATTGCTGTAAATGATATTGCGGGTAACATTAAGAAAATCACTCTAGCCGTTGATAGTCGTTACAGTGTTCAAAGTTTACGCATTAATGGTCAAGGAGCCTCATTCTCACAAAATGGTAGTTCTGTGGAAGTGACTTCAGGGTATAATGCTTCTGCGAAGCAATTACGTGTAGATTATGAATTGAAATACAATGGTGGATCGGTCGCAAGTGATAGTTGGTTTGCTCCAATCTTATCGAAAATCAATGTTGTAACTGAAGAATCAATTGCTCATCTTAGCGATGAACAAAAACAAGCGTTATTAAATAATATTGCTTCATTAAATAGTAGTATTCAACAATCTAATAAAGTGATTGAAGCTTTTAATAATTATCAAGCTTCAGGGAATGCGACTCCTCAAAAATTCAATACATTAACTCCGCTAGATGGAGCAACTCTAACGGTGAATACTAGCTCTCAAGCGATCCAAAGAACGTATAGCGGTAGTGATGCACGTACTGTTTTCACAGATTCTAAAGCGTTCTTAGGAGAAATTTCTACAGCCGTATTTAATGATGTAAAAGCGTATCTTGATTTTGCAGGTCAAGTGAAGGCAGTTTATGGATTAGACTTATATTCAAATAATGGAGCAAATCCTAAACAGCCAGCGGGAGATTCATTATATGCGCAGTTGGCGTTTGAAAATCTAGACGAAATTCTAGTCGATCTAGTAACGAATACATTAACTAGTGATATTAAAGAAAAACTTGTAATTCCAGAAGAATTAAATACACGAGTTGCGACACTTTCAACGGATGTAGCCACTTTAAAGAAAAATATGGATGCTTATCAAAAGTTAATGCAGGATGTAAATGCTGAAATTACAAGAATTGTGACGGAAACTCAAAAAGTTAAAGAAACTCTTGAAAGTAAACCGATTTTTGTAGATTCAGAAAAACGTGATAACACTGATTTAACAGGTGTGAGTCTATCAATGAATAAAGACTTATCAACGCTTATGTTAGCAAGTCGTACATTGATGGATAACACAAAGTCTCATCAACAAGTGGCTGAAACTATTCGAAAAGAATACAGCCGATTAAATGATGAGGTGAAAACTCTTGAAACAAAAGGGACTGAGTACAAGAACGCTGTCGAATCAATGGACAATGTTATGAACAAAGAATTCGAATCGAACACGGCATTCTTGAACGAATTTACGAAAGTAATGTCCAACACAGAGTCTGGAAACAATACAAATACATTAGTCTATGATTACCTATCTCATCCAATTGATGGAACATTAGCAGACGGACGCGGAGCAGACACTTCACGTCAACATACGGATAATCGTACCGGAGTCTTAATGGTATTGATTATTGCAATGATGACTCTTGCATTTGTATACATGTTACAACACGGTAATTGGCAATTACTGGATACAAATCGTTATCTATCTAATGAATCAAAAGCACATCTCTTACCTTTAGTTTTACTAGCAGGTGTTGGGGCAGGTATTGGCGCCTTAGTAAGTATTGTGGTAGGTGTGAAATTGAGTTTACCAGCAGAGCAATTATTTGCACTCATCGGAATGGCAATTCTGGTTGCTGTAAGTGCTATTTTCATGCACCATGCGTTAATGTCATGGCTAAAAGCCTATGGATTATTAATTAGTTTAGGATTTATCGTCATTTACGTTATTGCATTGGGACAATTGTTTGATACGTATTATGGAAATGTTTCACCAGTATTAGCGTATTTAACACCATTCGTTCCTGCAGAAAATATGTTACATGCAGTTATCAATCAGCAACCAACAGCATGGATTTCAACAGCAGCAATTTCTGTTATTGGAGTCATTGGATTTGTTGGAAGCATGCTACATTATCAACAACATAATAAGGAGTAGACAATGAAAAAAATCAGTCAAGTCATAATGATTGTACTTGGCATGATGGTTGTCCTCACGGGCAAAGTATGGGCTCAAGACGGTTCGTTAAAAATCAATGTGGATGTTCCTGTCCAAACGAATGTAAATGAGCAAACTTATTTCGAACAAGACATAACACTGAAACAACTGTTTGATGCCTCTTTGTCTCAAATGATTTCAAAACAACAGGCAGAAGAGTCATTATCTGAAACGCAAGATAAGGCTCTTCTTTTTTTATCGACAGACTCTCAAAAACTAAATCCGATTGAAACGGATCAATTCTTCTTATCGCAGTCAGCAACTTCTCCTAATAAGGGAGTGAAGTTAAGACCAGAAGAAAAGACGTCGCCATTAACAATGGTTGGATTCATTGCATTAGGATTATTAATGAGCGGGATATCGATTTATCAATTTTTGAAGAAAAGGAAAACACATCATGCATAATATGTACATTAATTTAACGTTAGATTTAAGAAAGTTTGCATATGGACAATATGATTTACGAGTTCCAGTAGGCATTAGCATGAAGGAATTATTACATATTGTCGCACAAGCTTATCAATTAGAATTGAATGTTGTTAGTCCTAGTATCCGTGTACATGATAAAGGAGTAGTTCTAACAGCGTTGCAACGCATTGAAGATATTGGAACTTTACGTGATGGAGTCCAATTAATCGTCGAAACTTTATAGAAAGAGAGAGAATGAACGTGAGAAGTGTTGAAGTTACAAAGGAAGAATTCAAAGGGAATGTAGCTATGGCATTAACGCTGTTGCAAGTGGCCATTCCAGAAGCTGTTCCATTGACGATTGAAGAAGTTGAAAGTTCTTATATGATTCATGCGGATACAGCAAATACTCAAGAATTCGAAAAAATCTATCCATTACCATTAGAAGAACGTCTTCGTTACTTAATTAATGTAGGGAAATTATTTACATCCTTAGAGGCAAGTGTATATACATACTCGCTTTCGCCAGAAAATGTAGTGTTTACACAAGATGGAATCGCAAAAATTGTTTTCCGTGGAATTAAAGGGCAAGTCCCTCCTTATGAAGGATTATCTGAAGAAGAATTTTTGAAGCAGTACAAATCAATGATTGTAGCAACACTAGATTTGAAATCTAAGTTTACGGAATTATCTCAAGGAAAATTAGAATTTTACAAAGGACATAAATTCTGTGAAGAGATTATTGCAGCTCAATCGATTTCAGAAGTGCTAGAAAAAATGCAAGAACATCTAGACTATGAAAGAGAACGTGTAGCGAAAGAAATGGTGCGCGTACCTCAACGAAAACTTTTTGTGTGGAAATTGGTGGGAATTTTATCAGGTGTCATTGCAGTAGTATTGGCAGCTGTTTTGGCTTTCAATTTATTTGTGGTACAACCAAAACAAACGCAAATCGCAAACCTACGTTTATCGTTTATTGAAAAAGATTATTCACAAGTGGTAACGAATGTAAAATCAATCGACAGTAAATCTCTTTCTGCCGAAGATAAGTATATTGTTGCGTATTCAGTGATTATGACAGAATCACTAACGAATGAACAAAAAGAAGTGCTTGGAAAAATTACAGCACAAACAAACGAAGATTACCTAAGATATTGGGTACTGATCGGTCAAAATAAAGTAGATGAAGCAATGGATATTGCAAGTTATTTAGATGATCCACAATTATTAATGTACAGCTTGACGAAGAAAATTGATGACGTTCAACGAGATCCAAATTTAACATCTGAAAAACGTACAGAGGAAATTAACCGTTATAAAGGTAAATTGGAAGAGTTAAAGAAACAATATTTACCAGCACAACAAAAAACGAAAGAAAATTAATACGGAGGCAGTAAATGATTTGTTTAATTAAGATAGATAATACCATCTACGACATTTCAAAAGAGAGAGCTTACCGTGTGGGAGCTCATCTAAGTGATGATTTTGTTGTGGAAAATGCATTTGCAGATAAATTAATCGTGAAAAATGGACAAGTGTCGTTTGCGGACCGTATTTACACGAACGGAAAACATAGCCTTCCATTCAGTAATGAGATTGTTGCAGAATTATTTGTTTTTCAATATAGCTTACAAACGTTACTAACAAAAGAGCCTTTAACCATTGGTCCGGATGAACTGCATGCGGTAAGCATTCCTCAAAGCCAGGAATTATTGATTCAAGCAAACGCTACTGGATATGAAATTGTATCTGATAAAGAGCTGTTCCTGAATGGGCAGTTGGTAACGACTCCTGCACAGATGAGTGAGGGAGATTACCTATTTTCTACGAGTGGCTATTTTATTAGAATTCAAGGACAAAAAGTTTTTATCGCTAGTATCGAGCCGATTGAAACAACTCTTGTGCAGTTAGATTTTGAAGATACACCAGAGGATAAGACGAGTGATTTTCACCGTTCACCTCGATTCATTTTACGTGAGCCAGATGATGTGGTGAGCATCTTAGCGCCACCAACTGAAGATAATATGCAGAAGCAATCGCTATTAAAATTAATTATCATGCCGCTTGCGATGATTGGGCTTACGGTGGCAACGCATTTTCTTACAGGAAATGGCGGAATGATGATTATGATGATGGGGATGTCGGTGATTACTTTAATCACCTCAGTCCACAGTTTCTTCTCAGACAAAAAACAAAATAAACGTCTGAAAGCGAAAAAGATGGAGAACTATAAAGCGTATCTGAATGAGAAATATAAAGAGCTTTATGACTTATCTAAAGAGCAGGCAGAAGCGTTGAATTATCACTATCCATCTGTTGACGCTGTAATGGAAATGGCGAAGGTGACGGATAGACGTCTCTATGAAAAGACGCCTCATCACTTTGACTTTTTAACATACCGTCTAGGAACAGGAAAAATCATTCCAAGTTTTAAAGTCGATTATAAAAAATCTGAGTTAACAGAATATAATGAAGCCATCAGTGAACAAGTAACGGAATTAGTGGCGCATTATCAATACTTAGAAAATCTACCTATTACGAATGATTTGTTATCGGCTCCAACAGGATATATCGGCTCTCGTCGAACAGTCATCGAGCAAGTTCAACAAGCGATTATTCAGTTAGCGACTTTCCATAGTTACCATGATGTGCAATTTGTTCCAGTGTTTCGTGAAGAAGAACTCCCATTGTGGGAATGGAGCCGTTGGTTACCACATATGAAACTCCAGCAGTTTAATTGCCGTAGTTTTGTATACCATCAACGTAGTCGCGATCAATTGTTAACGTCTCTCTATCAAATGATCAAAGAACGCAAACAAGCGGCTGAACAAGCAGGAAGTAATAAACAACTCACATTTACTCCTCATTACGTATTCGTGATTACGGATTTGTCTCTAATGCTAGACCATAATATTATGGAGTTTATCAATGAAGATTTATCACACCTTGGAATTAGCTATCTATTTGTAGAAGATGTGATTGAAAGCCTACCAGAACATGTAAATACTGTTGTGGATTTCAAAGGGAATCGTCAAGGAACATTACGCCTCCATAATGGCGAATATATGGATAAACCGTTTGTGACATTTGAGAAGTTATCCACTGAAGCCAAAGAACAATTCGCAAGAGACTTGGCTCAAGTGACGCATGTTCAAACACTACGAAACGCGATTCCAGATAGTGTCACATTCCTAGAAATGTATGGTGTCGATTCTGTAGAAGCATTAGATATGAACCATCGTTGGGCAACGAATGATACGTACCAAACAATGGCAGTACCGTTAGGGCTACGTGGCCGTGATGAATTGTTAATGTTGAATTTACATGAGAAAGCGCATGGGCCTCACGGACTAATGGCGGGGACAACAGGATCAGGGAAATCTGAAACCTTACAGTCGTATATTGCCTCATTAGCGGTAAATTTCCATCCATATGAAGTGGCATTTCTATTGATTGACTACAAAGGTGGGGGGATGGCGAACCTATTTGCGGACCTACCTCACTTAGTTGGAGCGATTACTAACCTAGATGTCGCACAAGCCAATCGTGCCTTAGTGTCTATTCAAGCAGAATTGAAGAAACGTCAACGATTATTTGCAGAATATGATGTAAACCATATTAATCAGTACATGAAATTATTTAAAGAGGGTGTAGCCACTGAGCCAATGCCTCATTTATTCTTGATTTCGGATGAGTTTGCTGAATTGAAAACGAACCAACCTGACTTCATGAAAGAGTTGGTATCTGCAGCACGTATCGGACGTTCGCTCGGAATTCACTTAATCTTAGCGACTCAAAAACCAAGCGGAGTTGTGGATGACCAAATCTGGTCTAACTCGAAGTTTAAGATTGCGTTGAAAGTACAAGATGTGGCTGATTCGCGAGAAATTATTAAAACGCCAGATGCTGCAGAAATTACGCAGACGGGTCGTGGATACTTACAAGTTGGGAATAATGAAATCTATGAATTATTCCAGAGTGCTTGGAGTGGAGCCGATTATGAACCAGAAGCGGTACGTTCTACACACCGAGATACGACAGTGTATGCCATTAAAGATAATGGACAGTATGAAGCAATCAATAAAGACTTAAGTGGATTAGATGATAGCGGCAATCAGAAACGATTGCCAACGCAATTGGATGCGGTCGTTCAAGAAGCGAAACGTGTATTCGAATCGCTACATCTTCCAAAGGTTGCAAGTCCGTGGCTTCCACCGTTAAAAGAGAGAATTGCAGCAGAAGATATCCAAGATATTCAATTTAAACATTATTGGGGAGAAAATAAACAGCCTGAGTTTTTATTGGGATATCAAGATATTCCGGAACAACAAGCTCAATTACCGCTGACAGTTGACTTCAACGATTGTGGTCATATTCTAGTCGTTGGAAGTCCAGGTTATGGGAAATCTACCTTTATTCAAAATGCATTGATTGATGTCATGCGTAAAACAACACCAGAGCAATCCCATATTTATTTATATGACTTTGGAACGAGTGGATTAATTTCTTTAGTAGATTTTCCACATGTGGCAGACTACTTTACAGCAGACGATAATGAGAAAGTGATGAAGTCATTACGACGCCTTCAAAAAGAAGTGAAGGTACGAAAGGCAGCTCTTAGTGAAGCACGTTCAAGTAATATGCAACAATACAACAGAGATGCCGTAACACCATTCCCTTCACTATTTATCGCAATCGATAGTTTTGATGGAGTGAGTGACGCTACTTTCAGCGAAGCCTTTAACGAAACCGTTAATATTCTAGCGCGTGAGGGTGCCTCTCTAGGAATTTACCTCATCACAACGATGTCTCGTTTCAATGCTATGCGTGTACAATTACAAGCAAACTTTAAAACAAAAATTGCGCTTTACTTATTCGAACAGAGTGATGTTACAAGCATTGTTGGTCGTACAAGCCAAGTGCTCTTAGATATCCGTGGGCGCGGATTAATGAAGCAAGACACAGTCGTTTCATTCCAAGTGTGTGTGCCGTATTCTTCTGAAGAAAATTCATCGATGATTCAGCAAGTGAAAGCAGAAGCGCAAGAAATGTCACATTATTGGACAGGTGCATTACCACAACCAATTCCGATGTTGCCAGAAGTGGTGACACCAGAAATGGTGGAAGCTCAAGTAGACCGTTCAGAACGAAACCATCAAGTATTACTCGGGTTAACGAGAGAAATGGTCGAAGTAGCTGCATTTACATTGGATAAAGCCGTCTCTTTAGTTAGTGATAATGTTCGAAGTGTTACTCAGTTCTACAAAGTATTAGCTTACCAATTGAAACAATATACGACTCCTGTTCAAGTGGTGATTGTGGACCCATTAGGATTAGTACCATTAGATCAATTTAAGGAGGCGCATCGTTTCAGCGACACACTGAGTGCTAAAGACGGAATGAATATCATCTTAGACAACTTGAGGGAACGTATGGCGCAACCTGGAGAGTATACTCAATCACTCATTATCATTCCAGACATCCAAATCCTTGGACAAAGTCTCAATATTACAGAAAATCAGTTCAAAGAGCTTCTGTTAGAAGGACCTAAGTACGGTATTACGCCAGTATTTGTAGGGAACTATAAAGACTTAATGACGAATTACTCTACACTTGTAACCTTACACAGACAATTGGCGACACAGGTGTTCATGGGAATGCGTATCAGCGATCAAGAATATGTTCGCTTCCCGTATATTTCAAACGAAAAATCTCCACGTCCAAACGAAGGCTATATTGTTGATGCAGAAGGTTATGAATTCGTACAATTAATGAGTATAGAAGAATAGAGGAGTCGGAACATGAAGAAGAAATTAGCCATTATAGGAACAATCGCATTATTAGGTGTAGGAGGTGTAACGGTGTTCAGTTTAAATAATCCAAGTTGGAGAGAAAACACAATCTTTGCGACGGCAAGAGACAAGCAAACTGCATGGTTGAAAGAACATAAAGATGAGATTGTCGAGTGGATGCAGTTGTTTTATCCTAAACTCCAATCAATTCAATTTGATTGGAGTACTTTAGAAGTTATAGCTGTTAGTAACGGGGTCTTTACAACAGAATATGACCTATCTGTAAAGGGGACTTTTAATGAAATTTCAGACACTGAGATATATATTAATTTCACTCTAAATAAGCCAGACGACATCCCAAGTATGTCTAATATAAAGTTGAACGAACCCCCACGAAAATGGAAAGGGAATGGATATTATATTTATGACGGACTTAATTAATTTTAATAATTTATATTTAGATTTGTCGCAAAGTGCATATGAAGGACGTCCGAATACCTTTAGTTATAGGGTGAAAGGGAAGAATGTTACTGAGGACGTGAATTATTCAATTCCATCAGCAACGAGAACGTCGGTAACCCTAGGAGGAAAGAATTTAGAAAATAATGGAATCGTGTATGTCCATAAAGATCAGCATACACGTACAGCCCCAAAACTCACAGGACACGTAGTGATTTTTGAGAAGAAGGGTTTATTATCTGATATAGACGAGGGTTTCAATTCTTATTTTTTGACAGATACGCCTGAGCTGAACGGCGACACAAAAAACGCATATCTGGCTGTAAAAGGAAGTGATGGAATAGGGTTATTTTCATTAAATGATTGGATTGGGAATAATTTTCCTTTTACGATGCACGATGAGTATACAATACAAGGGCGATTAGTTGAAGGGGCTCTACATGTAAAATTAGCTGAACTGAAAGAAAAAGCTCCAAATGCAAAATTAAATATTACAGGACATTCACTCGGTTCAATTGCTTCTGTTCAAGGTGCAGCGCATCTTAGTGTAGAAGAATTACAACAAATTGGTGAAATTGTTGTTTTCAATGGACCAGATACATTGAAGAGTTTAAGGAAATCTGGTGTTTCTGAAGAAGTAATTCAAATCCTTAATGAGAAAGTAACTTATTACGTAAATCCTTTTGATATTGTTTCAATGTTAAATCGGAATACAGATGAGCAATTAGGAAAAGTGAAAGTAATAGTACCGTTTAATTTTTCCACCACATTTGATACGCCTAGTTCACATGATTTTGGAGAATATAGAATTCATTCAGATGGAAAAATTCTAGAAGCAACTGAGGATTTTTTTCCAGCATATTTAAAAGCGGGAGAGAAATTAAGTAAATTATTAAATAAATATATTGAATTGATAAAAGAAGGAAATTCAAATTTTGGTTTAGATAAAATTGGGAGTACTCCCGAGGTTCTCTTAACTCTGGTAAACGGAGGTCTTAATTATTCGAAATTTATGAAAGAATATCAAGAAATAATCGAAGAGACAAAATTAGAAGTAATATCTTGGGGAAGAAAGAAGATTCAATCGATACAAGAAAAACTGTTGTATACAAATGGGCCTGAAAGAATTAAATTGCGTAGTGAACTAATTTTAACCCTATCTCATCTTTCTAGAATAGAATCAGATGATAAAGTATCTAAATCGTTGAAGCAATTAGAAGAATATAAACAAAGAGTTAAGGCGTTAACAATATCTGCTTCTCATGAAGCAATGAATGTTGCATTTCATTTAGATTCTAATGAATTATATGAGTTATTATATGAGTTTGATTTTGAAAGCAGTTGGGACGAATCGACGGAACAGTTGAATAGAGAATTATTAAAGGCGTATTTAGAGAAGATATATAAATTTTCGGATACTTTATTTTATGCAACTGAGAAGTTAGAAGAGATTGATAGAGAACAAGGGGAGTTATTTGCCTAATCAACAAAAAGGATTTGATCTGTCAGTAAAAGAACAATGGGAAGGAGAAATATACAATTTATGGTATATAATAATGATTCTTTGGTGAACGGCCTTTTTAGAGATGAACACTACGCCGAATTTATGAAGCTTGATGAAATCATTACAATTAGAGCAATCATGTCTAATTGGAAAATGCAAGTGGAGGCGCTACGGAACGAATTAGCGCCAAAATTAGAAACAAATAATGAGGAGTTTAATCATTATTATTCTAAGACGCTTATAGAGCAATTAGAAAAGGGATTTGAAGGGAAAACCGCAAAATCAGCAACCGATTTTTTACGAGCAATTCCCAAAATTGAACTCAAAAATCCAATTAAATGAGGTTGTAGATGTCATGACTAAAGGGAAAATACATGATCTTGAAATGAACTATCTAGCTAATCGAAAAAAATATCTGCAACAGCAAGATGCGATAAAAAGCGAACTAGCATATGCAAAGAGAAGACGTGCTAACCTAATGGACTACATTCTAACAATATATCGAGATGTTGATCTTATTTATGCGAAGCCCTTTTTATCTGAATTAGAACAGAACGAAGAACAGATGCATAAAACCTATCAAAAGCAAATAGAAGAGATAGAGTACCAAATGTTAGAGGATAAGAAAGCATATTTGAAGCAAATTGAATTGTTAGAAGCAGAGAATCAGGAAGAAGAAACAATGTCATAAAAATTAACGTTTCATACCAAATATTTCAGCTAGTAACAAAGGTTTATATAAGAAATACAACCCCCATCGAAATTTTCGGTGGGGGTTTATGCGTGAGATAAGACTCTGTCAATGAATTATTTTTGTGTATTTTGAGAATTAAAACGGGGAATACGGATGAATTAGTGAATGTGCTTATGCTATAATAAAGAAAATCATGAAAAGAAATAATAAAAGAGTTTGTTATATTCAGGGAGGTTAAAAAATGTCAGAAGCTAAAATGTTACCTTTGGGGAGTGTAGTTATTCTAAAAGGGAACGTCAAGAAAATGATGATTATCGCTCGGTTAATTGCATTGCCTGTAAAAGGACAAGTATATCGTTTTGATTATGGTGCTTGCCTTTATCCAGAAGGAATGGTTGGAGACAGCTTAATCTATTTCAATCATGAAGATATCTTTAAAGTAGTTCAAGAAGGATACACAGATGATGACAATGAAATCATGTTAGAGAATATCGAAGCGATGTTGCAGCAAACAGATATTCCAAAAGGAAATGTTTCAGAATTAAAAGAATCTAACGGCATTGGAGGATAATTTATGGGGAAAATTGACTACCGCGAAATTGAGGACCTTCAAGGCCAAGTCAGCTCCCATTATAATAGTATTTCCGAAGCTACCGCAACGATAAGTTCGATTGATGCCAAGTTGGCAAAACTCCGTTCAGCAAAACAATCTGTTGGAAACATTCGAAGCGAAATCCATGAGATTAAGATTTCTGTGATGGGTAAAGATGACCAACCCGAATGGAAAGGCCAGCAAAAGGAAAACTTTGGGCATCAATGGGAGGGGTTCGGGCAAGACTTTAACGCTTGCCAACGAGAACTAGATGCGTTCCACGATGCGATTTGTGATGAGATTACACGTCTAGAAAATCAAAAATTAGACCAACAGAGCTTCATTGGTTGGTGCCAAGCGCAAATTAACAATCTTGGGAATTTCATTGAAAAGTTATTAAATTAAGGGAGGAGAAATATGTACGGAACGATTCAATTATCAGAAGTTATTTTTGGAATGCGTATTAACTCTCTTTCTAATTCAAAAAATAGCTTAGCGAGTGTAAATAAACCTAGTCTACAAAAAACATCCAAATCTGCAGTTCTGGATCTTTATCAGGAGCAATTTGAAGAATTATATCAATTAGTAGTGAACTATAATGCGCTGTTAGAGAAAGATATTGCTCAGTTGGAGGAAACAGGACAAGAGCTTAAACAGACAGACAAAGGACTAGGATTTGTTTTGTCAGGACTAACTCGGCTAGGAGGACGATGAATGACGTATCAAGTAAAGTTTAACGACATTACCTCCATGCAGGGCCAAACGAATCAAACCATCCAACAATGGGGAGAATCACTAAAACAGCTACAAGAGTCCATTGCCACCTTCGCAAACCAGAGTGAGCTTCAAGGGGAAGCGATGACGAGTGCGAAGAGCTATATGACAGAAGTTCATGGAACATTCATACAGACGCTGACGCTGTTAATGAATGAGTATATCGCAAGTTTCTTACTGTATAAAGATGGCTACTATCAAATTGATACGCATAACCACGCGGAATTGCCTGAAGATATCTATAAGGGACTACATTCAGACCTAGGAAAGTCTAAGCAACGATTCGAACAACAGTTGGAGCAGTTAA
>URWJ01000011.1 GCA_900551535.1 uncultured Granulicatella sp.
ATGTTTGACCGTGAATCTGCTCATGAACAATTAGCAGCGTTAGATGAACAATTCAAACAAGAAAAAGAAGCTGAACTTGCGCAAAAAGAAGCTGAAAAACAAGCTGAATTAGAGCGTAAAGAAGCTGAAAAACAAGAAGCTCTTGCACAAAAAGAAGCTGAAAGACAAGCAAAATTAGAAGAAAAAGAACGCGAACGTGAACAAAAAGAATTAGAGCGTCAAGCACGTCAAGCCGCTACAAAACGCGGAGATTCAGCAATGGACCGCTTCACTAAGAACGTTATGTCAAGTGTGGGTCGTGAAGTTGGTCGTGTGATTACACGTGGCGTAATGGGCTTATTCAAAAAATAAGAGGAGGCCAAAAGAATGGCAAATGTCGTTGTATTTTTCGCGCAAGGATTTGAAGAAATCGAAGGCCTTGCAACGGTTGATATTTTAAGAAGAGCAGGACACACAGTGCACACAGTAGGACTTGGCAGTGAAGTCATTACAGGTAGTCATCATATTCCTGTAAAAATGGATGATGTACTCGATACATTCTACTGGGCAGATATTGATGCGCTCGTACTACCAGGTGGTCTTCCAGGAGCCACACATTTACGAGATGATGAATTTCTTATTAAGAAACTAAAAGAGTATTCTAAAAAAGGAAAAATTATCGCAGCGATTTGTGCAGCTCCAATTGCACTGCACCGTGCAGGATTGCTCAAGGGCAAGAAATATACTTGCTACCCTGGTGTAGAAAAAGACATCAATCAAGGAACGTATACAGGACAGCTTGTGGAAACAGATGGAAAACTCATTACGGGATGTGGCCCAGCTGCAACCTTTGAATTTGCCTATACGATTGCAGAAGCGTTGGGTACTGATACAAGTGCTCTTCGTGAAGGAATGCAATATAATAAACTTCTCAAAAAATAAAAATGGCAAGAAGACTCGTCTCGAATAGGGGCGGGTCTTCTTTTGTTACAAAAATGTTACAATGTTACAAAAATATTAACTCAAACACTTGCAATTTAACCGGAAATTTGAGAAAATAATGAATGACAAAATAAAACTTAGTACATAGAAATCAGGTAATAGTATGCATAAAGAAGAATTGAAGGAAGTTGTTGGTCAACTTCGCAAAAAAGGGGTAAGAATTACACCTCAACGTGTTGCGATGCTTGAGTTTTTAGCAAGTGTACACACGCATCCAACGGCTGAAGAAATCTTCAAGGCGTTGACAAAAGAGGATCCACAAGTGAGTGTGGCAACTGTTTATAATAACTTAAATCTATTTATTAAAGAAGGCGTCGTAAAAGAATTGACGTATGGGGATAGCGCGAGTCGCTATGACTTTGATTTAGGACAACATTATCACGCCGTATGCGACGTGTGTGGGAAAGTGGTGGACCTTTATTACCCAGTACTCGAAGACGTTGAAAAAGCTGCAGAACAGCTGACAGGATTTAAAGTAAGAGGACACCGTATGGAAGTGTACGGAGTGTGCCCAGAGTGTCAAAAGAAACAAAAATAGTATTCGATTAAGGGGTATAGGAGTATGGAGAAGGTCATTCAACGAAGAGCCAAAAGTGGCAAAGATGAGCACTCAAAAAAGGAAAATAAATATACGCAAGCTCCAGAAGACTTCGAAGAAACAGAAGTAGTCGAAGAGGAAGCTCTTGAGGAACTGGAAGAAAAAGAACTCTTTGGTGGGAAAAAGCCTAAGAAGAAAAGACCTAAGAAAAAAATGAATAAAACGATTTTCTGGGTCATTGGGATTTTAACGTTTCTTATTTTGATTTTTGAATTATTAACAATTCACCGTATTATGGCAAATCAGTTCAATGAAGAAGAATATAAGCGCATTATTCAAGTGGAACAAGAAGATGCCAAGAAATACAATGAGAACTTAACGGTGAAAGACGATACGCAAGGCAAAGTAGAAGTGCAGGAGTTAATTCCAACAGATGCTTCAGGAAATCCTATTGAAGCCATTGCGACTCAAATGGACGCATTGAAACAAGAAGTTCTTGAAAAGTATGCAGGCGCTACTAAGAAGACACTTATCTTCTTCAAGGCGTATCAAACAAAAATCATCTCAAACGTGAACGATATTCACTACTATGTGTCTGTTTATCAACAAAAAGACAGTGGTTTTGAACAATTAGAGTTTAAAGAGCTCTCACATCAATTAGTATTTGCGGATACATTACAACCATTCGAGATTGCTAAATTATTTAACAATGAACTCGCAGTGTCTAACTTCTTCGTGAAGAAGGCTTTAGATGAAGGGAAAGCAAATGGTTTATCAGACGAGCAAACTGCTAAAGTGACTGCGCAATTTATGGACGGAAACTGGAAGAAGTTAGATGCTTCGATTATCCAAAATGGTATCCGTGTAAAATATAAAGACGCTAATGACAAAGATGCAGAATGGTCAGTTCCATTTACTGAGTTATTTGCGTTCATGAACGAAAACATGATTCCTGAAACGGAAAAAGATCATTACGAAGCGTACCTAGCGACTGTAAAAGATAAACTAGGGAAGAAGAGAATTGCACTATCCTTTGACGATGGCCCACGTGCAGAAACAACACCAAAAGTGTTAGAAATCTTGAAGAAATATAACGCTCATGCAACGTTCTATATCGTAGGGAGCCACATAGAGGGCAATGAAGCTCTCGTGCAACAAGTTGTAGCAGAAGGCCATGAACTTGGAGATCACAGTTACAGCCATCCTCAATTAACGAAGAAAACAGCTGATGAAGTCTATAAAGAAGTGCATACCACTTCAGATTTAATCGCAAAAGCAACAGGAGGTCTAAGACCAATGAGTCTTCGTCCACCATATGGAGCTTTTGACAAGATGGTAGCCGAACAAGCAGGTATTGCCATTGTAAACTGGTCAATTGATTCATATGACTGGAAATATAGAGATGCAGCCAAAACGATTGAGCGCGTTAAAGAAACGGCTCATAACGGCGGAATCTTATTAATGCATGATATTCATGAAGAGTCGGTAGAAGCCTTACCAACTATCATTGAGTATCTTCAAGGGGAAGGATACGAATTAGTAACGGTCACAGAGTTAATGGGAGATCAACCATTACAACCAAATCACGTATACTTTGACCGAGTAGAACATAAACAAATTCAGTAAGAACACTTGCATTTTTACTCAAAATAAGGTACATTAATGAAGTGCTTAAAGCACAGACCTTTTACAGAGTTTTGCGAATCACCAACGCTTTACTCAGTACAAGGCATAAATTAAAAGAAAGAGGTGTTTAGAAATGGCAATTTCTAAAGAAAAGAAAAACGAAATCATCAAAGAGTATGCATTACACGAAGGAGACACTGGTTCACCAGAAGTACAAATCGCTGTATTAACTTACGAAATCAACCACTTAAATGACCACATCCGTGTTCATAAAAAAGACTTCCACTCAAACCGTGGATTAATGAAAAAAGTTGGTCACCGTCGTAACTTATTAGCATACTTACGTAACAAAGATGTTCAACGTTACCGTGAATTAATCAACCGTTTAGGATTACGTCGTTAATTTTAAGCCAATTGAGAACTCCCAGGCATTCGTGCTTGGGAGTTTTTTGTTGCTGTGAAACTTTATAGCGGTTAAACGATATCGTATATAAACGATACCTCGACAGGAAGAAACATACAAAAAAGGCACAAAATCCAATCGTGGAATCTTGTGCCTTCTTTTATTTGAATTATAGTTCTTTAATCGAGTGTGAAACGATTTGACGATAACACATCATATTCTTACTATTATTTGACTTAATGACATTACGTAAGATTTTAAACGCAGAACGTCCTAATTCGAGCGTATGCACGTCTACATAAGCTTCTATTTGAACAGAAGTTCGTACAGAGTCAAAAGTGATACTTGGCATTTGAATGTGTTTCTCGTTTAAATAACGCAAAGCTCCTTCTGCAAAGAGGGAGTCAGCTGTTACGAGGCCATCAATCGTTCCGGCTTCCAAAAGCTCTTTAATCGTCTCGTATCCACGTTCAATCGTAAATTCATCTACTTGAGCAATGAGTTTTTCATCAACTTTGAGATTGTATTCCCGTAAAGCTTTTTTATAGCCATCGAGACGTTCTCTGGATACGAAAAGTTGGTCGCGACCACCGATAAACGCAATCGATTTAGCACCTTTATTGATGATATATTCAGTAGCATCAAATCCCGCTTTTTCATTGTTATTGTCGACAAATGAAATAAGAGGGGAAAGTGTCTTACCGATAATTACCGCTGGAAATTCTTGTTCAATCGCAAAGTTCACAAGAGGGTCTTCCAATTCCCCGTATAGGAAGATTAAACCGTCTACTCGACGCCCTAAAATGGTATCTTTTAAAATTGCTAAACGCTGATGGTTATCTTGCCCTGTACATAATTGAATCGAGTACTGATGATCTGCTGCAATTTGAGCAATCCCTCGAATAACTTCCGGGAAGAATGAGTTTTGGTAGAATGCATCAGAGTCTTCTGGGAGAACTACACCAATGACATTCGTTTTATTACTAGCTAAGCTACGAGCATTGACGTTTGGGTGATAGTTTAATGTTTCCATCGCCTGACGTACTTTCTTCTTTGTTGCGTCGCTGATGCTTGATTTATCTTGCAATACGCGCGTCACAGTTGAAGGGGAGACCCCTGCGAGTTTAGCCACGTCTTTAATCGTGGATGCCATCTGTATTCCTCCTTTCTTCGTAAAAGTTGTTTATAAATGAAAACACTGGATATGAACATAGCTAATTTCATATCCAGTGCCAAAATGGTTCTAAGATTTAATCGCTCCGTCAACCATACCTTTCATGATATGTTTTTGTGCGAGAATGAATAGGATAATAACTGGTAACATAATGAGTAATGTTGAAGTTAAGATCATATCCCATTGTTTTGTAAATGAACCGGCGAAGTTTGAAACCGCGATTGGTAATGTTTGAATCGCATTTCCTTTACCAAGTAATAGAAGTGGTAATAGGAAGTCGTTCCAAATCCAGATACCGTTCAAGATTAAAATTGTAACGTAGATTGGTTTTAGGATTGGAAGAACTACGTAGAAGAATGTTTGCATTTTGTTACATCCGTCTAATTCAGCAGCTTCTTCGATTTCTAAAGGAACACCTTTGATGAATCCATGGAACATGAATACTGAAAGTGACATACCGAAACCTGTGTACGCTAGGATAATCCCTGGGTAAGAACGTAATAAGCTGAATCCGAAGATTGGCATTGTAATGGCGTCACTCATGATTTTGAACCAAGTTACTAAAGGATACATTACAACTTGGAAAGGAATTACCATTGAAGCTACGAAGATGAAGAAGATCACTAATGAAGCTTTAGAACGGTAACGAACTAATCCCCATGCAGCAAGAGCAGAGAATAGAGTGATTGTAAATAATGAAATCACAGTAATAATCGTTGATGCTAAGAATGATGAAGGATAGTTAATAGATGGGTTTTTCCAAATAGTAACAATGTTTGTCCAAAGTTGTCCGAAACTTGCAGGAAGTGCAAGCGGATCTGCTAGGATGTCAGCAGAACTCTTTGCAGAGTTGATCACTAAAAGAACGATTGGACTCAAGAAAAGTAAGAATAAGAGAAATCCTAAAATTTCGAGAAGTAAGATTCCAAATTTTTGTTTTTTCATTATAAGTCAATCTCCTTCCGTTTAGTGATAGATGTTTGAATCAAGCTGATGACTACTAAGATGAAGAATAAGATAACAGCACGAGCTTGACCTTGAGCCATTAAGTTATCTCCTGAAGCAGTGTTGTAGATGTTCATCGTAATGAACTCTGTACTTTGGATGGCTTTATCATGCCATAGTAGTGAAGGTCCACCACCTGTTAATGAGAAGTTCACATCGAAAATCTTGAATGAGTTTGTAATTGTCAAGAAGAGCGATACAGTGAACGCTGGCATTACCATTGGGATGATAATGTGACGTAGACGTTGCCATGCATTAGCACCGTCAAGTGAAGCAGATTCTACAAGACTTGATGGTACGTTTTGTAGGGCTGCAAAGTAAATCATCATGATATAACCTGCATATTGCCATGTGTTTGTGATAATCAAAGCTGTAACAGCTAATTTCACATCCCCAAGGAATAGGTTATTAATTAAAAAGTCGCTTCCAATCATTTGACCTAAAGCAGGGAATACTGAGTTATAAATGAATTGCCAAATGTAACCTAGTACAAGACCCCCGATTAAGTTTGGAATGAAGAATCCAGCACGGAAGATGTCTTTAAGCTTAATTTTACTTGAAACAAGTAGAGCTAAGCCGAATGATACAATGTTAATCACGATTACGTTAAATAATGCGAAGATTACTGTGATCATTAAAGAGTATTGGAAACGTGTGTCTGCTAAACTGTCTGTAAAGTTTTTAAGTCCCACAAATTGTAAGTTTGTTTGTGTAACGCTCTTCCAGTCAGTTAGCGAATAGTAGAACCCTAAGAAGAAAGGCACGATAATAACAATTGCAAAGATGATAAATGCAGGTAACACTAAGCGGTAAAAATTGCGTTTTGCACGAGCTTCTCTGCTTAAAGCTTTCTTATTCTTAGACATATAAGAGTTCCTCCTTTATTAAAATTAAGCGGTGAGGGTAGTCACCGATTTGGTTCTATTGTAGCACATAACCCACAGTCACTGAAAGTGGCTGTGGGCCCCATGCAAACAATATTAATGATTATTTTTTAAGTAAGCTAGGCACTTCTTTGATTTGATTAGTAATCAATTCTTCGAATTTAGCTTTGTCGATTTGACCTTGAGCATATTGTCCATAGATTGGTCCTAATTTGTTCATTAAGAAGTTATCAGGCATGAAGTATGGGTTATCAAATGAGTAAACAGGTTTCTTCGCGCTAATCCATTCAGCTAAGAAACGAGATAATGGAGCTGATGGTTTCTCAGTTGTGTTAGAGAATGGAGAAATCATGTTAGCTTTGTTTACGATGTAGTCTTGACCTTCTTTAGTATCAGCTAAGTCGTTGAAGAATTTGTTGATGTATTCTAAAGCTTTAGTGTCTTTGTTAACTACGTAGTAAGATGGAGCACCGATGAATAATCCGTCAGCGTTTTTATCTTTACCAAGAGTTTGATAAGGAATGAATCCCATTTCGAAGTTAGCGTTTAATTGTTTTAGGTTAGGATCTTTCCAGTTACCTTGGTGTAGGAAAGCAGCTTTACCTGAAGCGAACGCTGAGTCCATGTCTTCTTGTGTACCAACTGTTAAGAGTTTTTTCTCTGTGTGATTGAATAATAATTCAACCCAGTTAGCGTAGTTGTCTAAACGAGTTTTGTCCATTTCGCCTTTAAGAACTTGTTCAGTTACTGAACGGTCGCCGTTTGGAAGACCAGAACTTAAGTAAGCACCGAAGTCGTGGATACCCATAATCCAAGTTTCGCCTTCTTTAGTTGCAGTAGCAACAACAGTAGATAATCCTAACTCAGATTTTTTGCTTTCTAATGTGTCCATTGCTTTTTGAACAGCTTCAAATGAAGTTAGAGTAGATGGGTCGATACCAGCTTTAGTTAAGATGTCTTTGTTGTAAGCTAATCCGTATCCTTCTACAGATACTGGGAATCCGTATACGTCGTTTCCTTGTTTGAATTCGAATTCAGTTTTGTCGATCCAGTCACCTTTTAATGGTTGGATGCTGTCTTTCCACATGTCGTAACCAGCTTGACCTTCGATTACGAATACGTCAGGAGCTGTACCAGCTGTGAATTCTGTTTTTAATTGGTCAGAGATTTTACATGAACCAGAACATGTTTTAATGTTAACAGTTACTCCGTTCTTTTCTCCCCATTCTTTTGCATAAGCTGTTAAAGCTTCTTGAATTTCACTCTTGTTACTATATAAAGTGAATTCTTTTTTGCTCTCAGAGCTTCCTCCGTTAGAAGATTCTTGTTTTGCTCCACATCCAGCTAATGCTAAACCAGCTAAACCAAGAGCTAATGATTTTGTAAACCATTTGTTTGCCATAATATTTTCCTCCTTAAATTTCGTTATAGATTACGCAAACGATTTCTTAACTGAACTCAGTATACCGCTTTCATGAAACGTTTGCAAGTATTTTTATCAAAAAAATTTTTCACTTCTTAAAAATGCGGATTTAAAGCGATTTTCTTAGGTTATTAATATTTAAATAGTGCTAAAAACACGATAAAAACGCCGTTATATACAAATAGAATAAAAAAGTTGAAAAATATTACTTGAGTTATTAAACAAAATATTCTAATATTAAGGCAAACGGTTGCGCAATGTTTGCGCATTCAATGACTAGTAGAAATATCTATTATATAGAAAAGAGGGATTTATGAATGAGCAATAGAGAATCAGGTGTGTTAATGCATATCTCATCATTACCAGGTAAATATGGTATTGGTTCTTTCGGAAAATCAGCATATGATTTTGTAGATTTTCTTGTTCGTACAAAACAAACCTATTGGCAAATTCTTCCATTAGGAACAACAAGTTATGGAGATTCTCCATATCAATCATTTTCTGCGTTTGCGGGAAATACGAACTTTATTGACTTCGATATTTTAATAGAAGAAGGTTTAATTAATAAAGAAGACGTCCTTACAAATTGGGGCGAAGATGAAACGACAGTTGACTACGCATTATTGTATGAAAAACGTCGTCCAGTTTTAGAAAAGGCAGTAGCGGCTTTCCTTGCAAAAGGTAAAACTCCTGCATACGAGAAATTCGTAGAGGAAAAAGCAGAATGGTTAGAACCATTTGCAGAATACATGGCCATTAAAGAATTTTTCGATATGAAACCATGGACAGCGTGGAGCGACGAAGCTATCAAACGTCGTCAACCAGCTGCGTTAGCCGAGTACCGCACACGCCTTGCGGATAAGTTAGAATATCACCGTGTAACTCAATTCTTATTTGATGAACAATGGCATGCTCTTAAAAAATATGCCAATGACAACTTCATTCAAATTATTGGTGATATGCCAATTTATGTGGCAGCAGATAGCGTAGAAATGTGGGCAACACCACATTACTTCAAAACAGATGAAGAAGGTAATCCACTTTGTGTAGCTGGATGTCCTGCGGATGATTTTTCTCCGCTAGGTCAATTATGGGGGAACCCAATTTATAATTGGGAAGCAATGAAAGAAGATGGATACACTTGGTGGAGCAAACGACTACAAGCAAGTTTTGAATTGTTTGATGTCGTTCGTATCGACCACTTCAGAGGGTTCTCAGCATATTGGGAAATCCCAGCAGAAGCAGAAAACGCAACAATCGGGAAATGGGTTAAAGGTCCTGGGTATGATTTATTTAAAGCGGTGAAAGAGCAACTCGGAGAATTGCCAATTATCGCAGAAGACTTAGGTTTCATGGACGAAGATGTCATCAACCTTCGTGAAGCTACTGGATTCCCAGGGATGAAAATCTTGGAATTCGGGTTTATGGGTGAAGATCCTAAGAGTGGAGATTTACCTCATCATTATCCAGTCAATGCGGTTGCCTATACAGGAACGCACGATAATGATACAGTATTAGGGTGGTATAAGTCGGCTACAGAAGAAACTCGAGAATTCTGTAATCGTTACTTGAACCGCCGCGACGAAGAGCCAATTAGCTTTGCGTTACTTCGCGGACTATATGGTTCTGTCAGCCGTATGACAGTTGCAACAATGCAAGATTTACTACAATTAGACGAAACAGCTCGTATGAACATTCCAAGTACACTAGGCGGAAACTGGGTATGGAGAATGAAAGAAGAGCAGTTAACGGAATCTGTAGAAGAATTCTTATTAGGGATTACTGAATTGTACGATCGTGCAAATCCACATCACGAAGAAGTGGAAGTTGAAGTTGAAGAGGAGTTAGTCGAGGAAGAAAAATAACCTCGCGCACACCAAAAAGGAGAGAACAATGAAAGACTTTAAACAATATGTAGAAGGAAACTTAGGCAAGTCATTAAAAGACTGCTCAAAAGAAGAAGTTTACTTAGCCTTATTACAATTTACAAAAGAAAAAAGCGCAGCCTTACCACAAAATAATGGTAAGAAAAAAGTGTATTACATTTCTGCTGAGTTCTTAATCGGTAAATTATTATCAAACAACCTAATTAACTTAGGACTTTACGATGAAGTAAAAGAAGAACTAGAAGAAGCTGGACATTCATTAGCTGAAATCGAAGAAATCGAATTAGAACCATCTTTAGGAAATGGTGGTCTAGGACGTCTAGCAGCATGTTTCCTTGATTCTATCGCAACTCTTTGTTTAACAGGTGACGGCGTCGGTTTAAACTACCACTATGGCTTATTCGAACAAAAATTCAAAGATAACCAACAAGATGCAGTGCCAAACGTTTGGTTAACACCTGAAAGCTGGTTAGTTCCAACTGAAACTTCTTATAAAGTACCATTTGGTGACTTTACATTGACTTCAAAAATGTTTGATATCGATGTATTAGGATATGAACAATCTACTAAAAATAAATTACACTTATTTGATGTAGATTCAATCGACGAATCTTTAGTATCAAGTGATTCTATCGCATTTGATAAAACACAAATCGCTAAAAACTTAACATTATTCTTATATCCAGATGATAGTGATGAAGCAGGACACTTACTACGTATTTACCAACAATACTTCATGGTAAGTAATGGGGCTCAATTATTAATCGACGAAGCACTTGCTAAAGGAAGTAACTTACACGACTTAGCAGAATATGCAACTGTTCAAATTAACGATACACACCCATCAATGGTCATTCCTGAATTGATTCGTTTACTTGGGGAACGTGGAATTGAATTCGATGAAGCGGTGGAAATTGTGTCTGCGATGACAGCTTATACAAACCATACAATCTTATCAGAAGCGTTAGAAAAATGGCCTTTAGCATACTTAGAAAAAGTAGTGCCACATTTAGTGCCAATTATTAAAGAATTAGACGCTCGTGTTAAAGCAAAATATGAAGACCCATCAGTAGCCATCATTGACGAACATGGCCGTGTGCATATGGCGCATATGGATATTCACTACGGATATAGCGTAAACGGTGTTGCGGCACTTCATACGGATATCTTAAAAGAAAGTGAATTGAAGAATTTCTATGAAATTTATCCAGAGAAATTCAACAACAAAACAAACGGGATTACATTCCGTCGTTGGTTAATGCATGCCAACCCAGAACTTGCTAAATTATTAGACGAAACAATCGGTACAGAGTGGAGAAAAGATGCGACTAAATTAGAAGCGTTGAAAGCTTACCGTCATGATGCGATTGTTCGCGAAAAATTAGACAAGATTAAACGTGATAATAAGAAACGTTTAAGTGTTTACCTTAAAGAAAAACAAGGTATCACAGTGAATGAAAATTCTATTTTTGATATCCAAATCAAACGTATGCACGAATACAAACGTCAACAAATGAACGCTTTATATGTGATTCATAAATATTTAGATATCAAGAGCGGAAACATTCCAGCTAGACCAATTACGATTATCTTTGGTGGTAAAGCTGCTCCTGCGTATGTCATTGCACAAGACGTGATTCATTTAATTCTTTCATTATCTGAATTAATCGCCAATGACCCAGAAGTTAGCCCATACTTACAAGTCGTAATGGTTGAAAACTACAACGTAACAGCGGCAACACACTTAATTCCAGCATGTAATATTTCTGAACAAATTTCACTTGCTTCAAAAGAAGCTAGCGGAACAGGAAATATGAAATTCATGCTAAACGGGGCATTAACTCTTGGTACTGAAGATGGTGCGAACGTGGAAATCCACGAACTTGTGGGTGACGACAACATCTATATCTTCGGTGAAAAGAGTGATGAAGTCATTGCGCACTATGAAAAAGGTGACTACAACGCTAGTGAATTTGCGAAGAGAGATGCTATCCGTCCATTAGTGGAATTCGTGAAGAGTGACGCTTTACTAGAAGTTGGAAACCAAGAACGTCTAGAACGTCTATACCAAGAATTAACAACAAAAGACTGGTTCATGACATTATTAGACTTAGAAGATTACATTGAAACAAAAGAACGTATGTATCGCGATTTCGAAAACAGAGACGAATGGAATGCTAAAGTGGTGACAAACATCGCAATGGCTGGCTTCTTCTCAAGTGACCGTACAATCGAAGACTACAACCGTGACATTTGGAAATTAAAATAAATCGATTGAATGAAGGGACACGGTGAATTCCATGCAAATTAAAAACGAAGCAATGCTGATCACTTACTCAGACAGCATGGGAAGCAATATGAAGGACTTAAAAGGCGTTTTGGATAAATATTTCCAAGGCGCCATTGGTGGGGTCCATTTATTACCATTTTTCCCATCAACAGGGGATAGAGGATTTGCTCCAAGTGACTACACACGCGTAGACCCATCACTTGGAACTTGGGAAGATGTGGATGCTCTAGGGGAACAATATTATTTAATGTTTGACTTCATGATTAACCATATTTCTCGTGAGTCTAAGTTCTTCCAAGATTTTAAAGAAAATCACGAGAACTCACCTTACAAAGATATGTTTATTCGTATTCATGAGTTTTTCCCAGAAGGACGTCCAAACCAAGCGGATATTGACTTAATTTATAAACGTAAAGATAAAGCACCATTCCAAACGGTTCACTTTGCCGATGGAACAACAGAAGAAGTATGGAACACATTCGGGGAAGAGCAAATCGACCTTGATGTTCGTAAAGAAATCGTGAAAGAGTTTATTCGTGAAACGATTAAAGACATGGCAAGCCACGGCTGCTCATTAATTCGTTTAGACGCATTTGCTTATGCTGTGAAGAAACTCGATACAAACGACTTCTTCGTAGAACCAGATATTTGGGACTTACTCAATGAAGTGCGTGACGAAGCAGCGAAATACCAAGTAGAATTGCTTCCTGAAATTCATGAGCATTATTCAATTCAAATGAAGATTGCTGACCATGATTACTTCGTTTATGACTTTGCATTGCCAATGGTAGTCTTATATTCACTATACTCAGGGAAATCAAATCGTTTAGCAAACTGGCTTTCAATGAGTCCAATGAAGCAATTTACAACACTCGATACGCATGACGGAATCGGTGTCGTGGATGCTAGAGACTTATTAACTGATGAAGAGTTAGATTACACTTCAAACAAATTATATGAAGTAGGTGCCAACGTAAAACGTATCTACTCAAGTGAAAAATACAATAACTTAGACATCTATCAAATCAACAGCACATACTACAGTGCCTTAGGAAATGATGATGCAAGTTACTTATTATCACGTGTGTTGCAATGTTTTGCACCTGGTATTCCGCAAGTATATTATGTTGGATTACTTGCTGGGGAAAATGACATCGAGTTATTAGAATCTTCAAAAGAAGGTCGTAACATCAACCGTCATTACTACACATTAGAAGAAATCGACCGTGAAGTAGAACGTCCAGTCGTGAAAAAACTAATCAACTTATTACGCTTCAGAAATACATCAAAAGCGTTTGATTTAGAAGGTTCTTTTGAAGTAGAAACACCAAGTGAAAACACAATCGTGATTACACGTAAGGACGCTTCAGGAGAATTCGAAGCACGTTTAGAAGCAAACCTTGAAACAAAAGAGTTCACTATTTTCGAACAAGGAAATGTTGTGACATTATAAAATTCAACAAAAAAGACGAGTGGTTTTCTTCGCCATATGGGGAGAAAGGCCACGCGTCTTTTTTTATCGCAAAAGAATAGTACTTAATGGGCAGATATGATAAAATGACTCTGTATGACAAACTTTGTATCTTCTAGAGTCATCTTACTTTAGAAATAAAAGCGGTTGAACCCGTCGAACGTTTTTATTTCTAAAAGTAGGTCTGGAAGATACGCAAATAAGAGAAAAGGAGATTAGTTATGTCAGAAAAGAAAGTTTTTAGCTACAACTGGGGCGGACGTCAATTAACAGTTGAAATCGGCCAATTAGCAAAACAAGCCAATGGTGCTGTGTTAGTACGTTACGGTGATACTGTTGTGTTAACAGCGGCTGTTGGTACAAAACAAGCAAAAGATACAGATTTCTTCCCGTTAACAGTGAACTACGAAGAAAAAATGTATGCAGCAGGTAAAATCCCTGGAGGCTTCATCAAACGTGAAGGCCGTCCAAGTGAACATGCTACTCTTACAGCGCGTTTAATCGACCGTCCAATCCGTCCAATGTTTGCGGAAGGCTTCCGTAACGAAGTACAAATCACAAATACTGTAATGTCAGTAGATCCTAACTGCCCACCAGAAATGGCAGCAATGTTTGGTTCTTCATTAGCATTATGTATTTCAGATATTCCATTTGATGGACCAATCGCTGGGGTAGACGTAGGTCGTGTCAACGGTGAATACGTGATTAACCCAACAACAGAACAAAAAGAAAACTCAGATATCGAATTATCTGTAGCTGGTACTGCAACTGCCATCAACATGGTAGAAAGTTCAGCTAAAGAAGTGGGCGAAGAAGACATGCTTGGTGCATTATTATTCGGTCACGAAGAAATTAAAAAATTAGTGGCTTTCCAAGAAGAAATCGTTCGCGAAGTTGGTAAAGAAAAAATGGAAGTAACTTTACTTTCATTCGATCCAGCCATCGAAGCACAAGTAAAAGATTTATTCAGCCAAGCAATGGTTCACGCGATTCAAACAGAAGAAAAATTAGCGCGTGAAGCAAACATCGAAAAAGTAAAAGAAACAGCTATCGAGCACTTCGAAGCCGTATTAGAAGAAAATGACGAAAAAGCAGGACTTCTAAAACAAGTTTCTCAATTAGTTGATAACTTAGAAAAAGACGAAGTACGTCGTTTAATCACTGAAGAAAAAGTACGTCCTGATGGTCGTAAGATTGACGAAATTCGTCCATTATCTTCAGAAATCGACTTATTACCACGTGTTCACGGTTCAGGTTTATTCACTCGTGGACAAACTCAAGCGTTAACTTCAGCAACACTTGCACCTCTTGGAGAATACCAAGTGATTGATGGTTTAGGAATCGAAGAAGGTAAACGATTCATTCACCACTACAACTTCCCACAATTCTCTGTAGGTTCAGTTGGTCGTGCTGGTAGCCCAGGTCGTCGTGAAATTGGTCACGGTGCGCTAGGGGAACGTGCATTGAAACAAGTGATTCCAAGTCCAGAAGACTTCCCTTACACAATCCGTCTTGTATCAGAAGTATTAGAATCAAACGGTTCTTCTTCTCAAGCAAGTATTTGTGCGGGAACATTAGCATTGATGGCTGCCGGTGTGCCAATTAAAGCGCCAGTAGCAGGTATTGCGATGGGTCTTATTTCTGACGGTACAAACTACACAGTCTTAACAGATATCCAAGGGTTAGAAGACCACTTAGGAGACATGGACTTTAAAGTAGCCGGAACAAAAGACGGAATTACAGCTCTTCAAATGGATATTAAGATTCAAGGGATTACAGAACAAATCTTACGTGAAGCTCTAACACAAGCGAAGAAAGCACGTTTTGAAATTCTTGAAGAATTAACATCAACAATTGCTGAACCTCGTAAAGAGTTAAGCCCATACGCACCTAAGATTGAAATGATTTCTATCCACCCTGATAAGATTAAAGTAGTTATCGGACGTGGTGGGGAAACAATCAACTCTATCATCGACGAAACAGGCGTTAAAATCGATATCGACCAAGAAGGTCACGTATCTATCGCTTCTACAGATGCTGCTATGATTCAACGTGCAAAAGAAATCATCGAAGATTTAACACGTGAAATCGAAGTAGGTCAAGTATACGAAGGAACTGTACGCCGTATCGAAAAATTCGGTGCATTCGTAGAAATCGCTAAAGGAAAAGATGGATTAGTTCACATCTCTGAATTAGCACACGAACGCGTTGGTAAAGTAGAAGATGTACTTGCTTTAGGCGATAAAGTAACTGTTAAAGTTATCGAAATCGACGGACAAGGACGTATCAACTTATCACGTAAAGCATTATTACCAAAAGAAGATAAAGAATAATCTTTCCATTCTAGCCTCTGCATTTTGCAGGGGCTTTTTTGTTTCTTCAAAAAGTACAGCAATAGAGCACTTCTAGATTCTTTGATATTCGCAAAAAAGGGACAAATATGATATTCTTATAGAGTATATAGGGTGGAGAAATCTGCACAGAGGAATCAATTTAAATAATAGAAAATGAGAGGTAAACCATGAGTTCAATTAAAATCATCGCACTTGGTGGTGTGAGAGAAAACGGTAAGAGCTTATATGCCGTTGAAGTGGAAGAAGAGATCTTCGTCTTAGATTGCGGTCTTGTCTATCCTGAAGACGAACTATTAGGGATTGATGTTGTCATTCCTGATTTCACATACTTAGAAGAAAATAGAGACCGTATTGCAGGGGTCTTCTTAACGCACGGACATGCCGATGCTGTAGGAGCCTTGCCTTATTTCTTACAAAATATCGACGCACCGGTATTCGGTTCAAAATTAACGATTGCTCTTGCAAAATACTATGTTGACTCTTCAAATGTTGTTAAAGGCTTTGACGACTATCATGAAGTGACAGAAAATACAGAGATTGATTTTCCAACAGCAACCGTGAAGTTCTTTAAAACAACGCACACAATTCCAGATTCATTAGCGATTGTGATTAAAACTAGCGAAGGAAATATTGTGTACACTGGGGACTTCAAGTTCGACCAAAGTGCTGCAGTGGAATATCAAACAAACTTTGGACGTATCGCAGACGTAGGTGAAGACTATGTATTAGCACTACTTAGCGATTCAAGTGACGCAGAAAGCACAGTCGAAAACGTCAGCGACCGTAAAGTAGCTGAAACGATGTTAGAGACATTCATGAATGCAGAAGGCCGTATTATCGTTGCCTGCGTTGCAAGTAATATTTTACGTATTCAACAAGTCATTAATGCTGCTTACGAGTCAGGCCGCAAGATTTTCCTAACAGGATCTGAGCTTGAAGAAATCGTCAATATCGCATTAAGCTTGAATAAATTAACAGTTCCAGATAAAGAGCTAATCGTAAACTTCAATCAAATGAAGAAATTAGCCGATAATGAATTAGTCATCCTTGAAACTGGAAATGCCGGAGAGCCAATTAAAGCCTTGCAAAAGATGGCGCTTGGACGTCACCGTCAAGTGAACTTACACGAAGGCGACTTAGTGTATATCGCAACAACTCCATCTGTAGCAATGGAAACACAAATCGCTCGCACAAAAGACTTAATCTACCGTGCGGATGCGGAAGTGTTCGAAATGGCTAACAGCAAGAAATCAAGTGGTCACGCAACTCCAAACGACTTGAAGTTGATGATGAACTTACTTCAACCAACTTTCTTCATTCCAGTTCAAGGCGAATATCGCAGCCTCTTAGCGCATGCAGAACTCGCGAATGAATTAGGAATTCCATATAAAAACATCTTCATTCCTGGTAAAGGGGATGTCGTGGAAATCGAAAACGGCCGCATGAGCGTTACAGGACAAGTTCCAGCAGGAAATGTCTTAGTAGACGGAATTGGTGTTGGAGATATCGGAAATATCGTTCTAAAAGACCGTAAGATTCTTTCTGAAGACGGCGTATTCGTTGCAGTTGTGACGATTTCAAGACGTCTAGGAAAAATCCTTAGCGGACCACAAATTATTTCACGCGGATTCGTGTATATGAAGACAAGTGAAGAACTCTTAACAGAAGCACAAAAGATTGTGACAGATGTTGTCGAAGAGAACTTGGCAAGTGATGATTTCGAATGGCCACGCCTCAAACAAGAAGTCAGAGACGCATTAAGTCGTTACTTATTCGATAAAACAAAACGTCGCCCAGTCATCCTTCCGATGATTATGGAAGCTTCGAACTATAAGAAATAATTGAATTTAAGGAGATTAGAATGAATTCAAAAGCAGTTAAAATCTTACTTGAAGTACTTGGAGCCGTTGTGGTAAGTGCGGTATTATCGTTTATCCCACAAGAGGCACTTCCATTTGTCGTAGACCTTGCGATTATCCCATTAATCTTTGTGGCATTACGTCGCGGTTTAGTGTGGGGAAGTATTGCAAGCGTGTTGTTTGGTATCATCCATATGTTTCTTCATCCAAGTGGATCAGGATACTTTATGGTGCCTTTCCACGATTCAGTGATGGGATACGGATTCGTGGGCGTTGCAGGATTCTTTGCACGTAACACCGTTCGTACAGCCTTCAATGCGCGTACATCATCAACAACATTAAACGTTGTAACAGCAAGCTTTATCGCAACTTTTGTCAGCTATGGTTTCCATGCCATTGGTACAGCCATAGGTGCACCATCTCTATTCTCAGCTGAGAAAGTGGCTTTAGCACAAGGGTTCTTCGGCTTTGGCATGAACTTTGTTGTGACATTAGTAGTGACACTTGTACTTTTAGTAACACCAATTTACGTGAAACGTTCGCTATATATTCCAAAAGGAACACGTTTCTTATCACGTCGCGAACAATCACATTTATTAAACGATTAATAGTAAAAAGAGAAAGACCCTGATTCGTCGCGGTCTTTTTTCTTTCAATTTTGAGAGGAGAGCCAATGGCATTTATTAGTTCGATTCTTTATATCATCATTTTACTTAATACCATTGCCGCAATTATCACGGTGTTTCGTGAGCCTCGTGAAATTGCTGCGACATGGGGATGGCTGATTGTCCTTGTGATGCTACCGGTCATCGGATTTATCATTTACTTCTTCTTTGGACGACGCATCCGTAAAAAACGCATCTTTAATTTGCGCGCTCAAGAAACGGTCGGTCTGCAAGAATTAGTCGAGCAGCAACAACGAGACTTGGCCTATACGAAGGAGAAAATCGGTCCTGCGAGATTTCGCTTTAAGAACCCGTACCAAGAAGAATTAGCATCCTTCTTCCTGGAAGCCGATGATGCGATTATTACCGAGAATAATGATGTAGAGATTTTTGTGGACGGACAAGAGAAGTTTGACCGTCTAAAAGAAGATATTAAAAACGCCAAACATCATATTCACTTGCTTTATTACATCTTCAATCAAGATGAAATTGGCGAAGAAATCATGCAACTCTTGATCGATAAAGCCCAACAAGGGGTCGAAGTGCTTGTCATTTATGATGCCCTAGGGTCACGGAAGACGCGCAATGCTTTTTGGAATAAGCTGCATGAAGCAGGTGGTCAGTCTGTTGCCTTCTTCGGGTACACACTTGGATTTATCAACTGGCGTATTAACTATCGTAATCACCGTAAGCTTGTTGTGATTGACGGTAAAATCGGCTATATTGGCGGCTTTAATGTCGGTGACGAATATTTAGGCAAAGGCCCACTTGGCGCTTGGCGTGACACGCATTTGCGTATTGTTGGGGATGCCGTTTATTCATTGCAATCGCGTTTCTTCGTCGATTGGAATGCCGCGGTTAAAGAAGAACAAAGACGAGAATTTATTCCAGAGTATTTCCCTCTAACCCAGGCGGAGGGCGATAATACCATTCAGATTGTTTCGACTGGGCCAGATAGCGATGTTCAGAAAATCAAGTTTGGTCTCGTTAAGATGATTTTAATGGCGAAAAAGTCAGTGTGGATTCAAACTCCTTACTTTATCCCAGATGAAAGTGTCCAAGAGGCGTTAAGTATTGCTGCGATGTCTGGAGTAGACGTTCGCGTGATGATTCCATGTAAGCCGGACCATCCAGTCGTTTATCGCGCGACAGAATACTATTCAAGCCAATTATTGAAATCAGGCGTGAAGATTTACGTGTATCAAAAAGGATTCCTTCATGCCAAAACGATGGTCGTTGATGGTGAAATGGCAACCGTTGGGACCTCCAACTTTGATATGAGAAGTTTTCGTTTAAACTTCGAAGTGAATGCCTTTATTTATAACGAACAGTTCGCTAAACAAGTCGAAGAAGAATTCGTGCATGACTTGAAGAACTGTGCCATCGCTAACGAAAAATACTTCGAAAAACAAGACCGCTGGAAGAGATTTAAACAAAAATTTGCAAGATTATTTGCACCAATCTTATAGTTGTTAATTAGATTGGAAAATGCACTCACAATAGCATTTGTGAGTGCATTTTTTATATTGTCTTAATCGAAGAAGGCCAAATATGGACATGTCCATATTTGGCCTTTTTTGCTTTGATTCGATTCAATTTTAAAAATAAACATTACCATATTTGGTAATTACCATATATGGTAATTGCAGCTTTAATCTAATTCCATGCAAGCAACGATTTGATCCACATTCAAGATATGAGTGATATTAGATCCTTCTTCTAAAAATACAAAGTGGTTATTCAATTGAATAGGGCTCTTAATCATACCGTTCTTCGTGAATGTAATTAAATTCCCAGCGTTATCGTATTTCTCGAAGTGGAGTACGATTGGTTTCTTGAAGTAGAAGCTGTGGTGAATTTGTTCAACCACGTCAATTAGTGGCATAACAGTTGGTTTGAAGAACACATCTCTTTCTTCATATTCCTCTTGAGAGACTTGTAGTTTATTGATTAATGGTTTGATAAATGATGTAAATGTTGATTTGCGTTGTTCCATTTTCGATACCCCCGAACATTTGTTTGCATATTTATTATACGAACAAATGTTCTAAAAAGCAATAGAAAAGAAAAATTTTTTCTAAAAAAGTTGTGTTTCTTCCTATTTATAAAGTTTGAGTTTGGCCGATAATAAGGGGAATTAACGTTTGAATGAAAGCAAAATAAAGTTTATAATGGTAAGGAAAGCATTTTACTATTCGTGAAAGCGAATGGATTGGAGGTGTCACATGAGTCAAGAGATTCTAAATTCTGTTTTGGCCATTGAGTCTGAAGCAAAAGCGTTGAAGGAAAAATTCGAAGAACAATTATCCCAAACACATGAAGCAACAGATCAACGAGTGAACGAAGCTAAATCGAATATGGAACAATCGTTAGAAGTCTACAAAGCTGAGTTGAAAGAAAAAAATCAACAAAAGAAAGCGGAGTTCGAAGCGAAAGTGAAAGAAGATGAATTAGCGGAGATTGCTACTCTAACAGAACGTTTCAATCATCTGAAACAGGATTTAGTTCAGGATACTGTGAAGGAGGTGTTGAAGAGATATGGCAATAGCTAAAATGAATAAGGTGATGTTGATTGCCCCAACGGACAAACAAAATGACCTATTGGATGCTATTCAAGAATTACAATCTTTAGAAGTAACCTCGCTAGAACAGGCGAAAGAACTATTTACCGAAAATTCCATCGCTTTACAAGAAGTGGATACAGAGAGAATGAACGCTCTTCAACAGAAATTCGAAGGGATTCATGCGGCTATTACTTTTGTCGAAAAAAATCAAAAGCAACCGTCATTAATTCAAAAGTTAAAAACGCCAAGAGAGCAATTTGCACTTTCTGAATTACAAAAAGAAGTACAAAACTGGGACACTGACGCATTAGTGGAACATGTTGAAAGTATTCGTAACACGCTTCGTAAAAAGGATGACGAATTAAAAGAACTTCGTGAGAAAGAGGTCTTGCTTCGTAAGTGGAGCGCCCTTGATTTCTATCCGAAAGATATCTTTAAACATCCATATACGAAAACGAAAATGGGGACGATTCCTCAAGCGACGGATAATGCGTACTTGGACGGATTAAAAGAGAGCGAATTGATTTCCGTTCACGAAGTGTATCACACACGTGAAGAAATCGGGTTATTGGTGACATATCCACGAAAAGCACAACAAGCTGCCAAAGAAGAGTTAGCGAAAGCGCACTTCAGTATCGTATGGTACGCGTTTGAAGAAGCTCCTTCTGTTGAGTTGGAGAAAAATCTTAAAGCGCAACAAGCAGTTGTGGATGCTAAGAAGAAAGTGTTAGATGACTTACAAGAAGAAAAAGACCTTCTTCGCAAGTTACAGCTTTCTGCGGAAGTTA
>URWJ01000012.1 GCA_900551535.1 uncultured Granulicatella sp.
TGCATGTATTAGGCACGCCGCCAGCGTTCGTCCTGAGCCAGGATCAAACTCTCATGAAAAATTTGAATTTTCATGAGCTTTGAAAAGCTCATTTTAATTACTGACTTATTGTATCTCTTTAAGAGATAAGAAATTGTTGTTTCTTCATCACTAAGATGAAGTCCCTACACATTTGGTTCGTCTTCTTTGTTCAGTTTTCAAAGGTCAATCGTTGTTTTGCAACAACTTCTATATCCTATCATAGGACATTTTTACTGTCAACAGATTTCATGTAACTTTTTCAAAGTTTTTTTGAAACTGTTTTATAAGCGAACGTTCGCTCAACAGTGATATTAATTTATCACAACCAAAGAAGGTTTGCAACTGAAAAGATGTAGAATTCTAAAAAAAATAATACAGTTCACAGAATCTGCAAACTGTATCTTTTTTACACCTTTATTTTAGTAATGCTTCGAGCTTATTTTGATTGATTTTTGGATAACGGTTCATGATTTGTTGAATCGTTTCTAGGATTTTCGTTTGATATCCAACTGAATCATTTTCAATCTGAAGAACGAGTAATGGTTCATGTAAGCTCATGCGTAGTAATAACCATCCATCTCCGAACTCACCTTTGAAATCGATACGAACCCCCTCTTCGTTTTCCGGGTTCACAACCCAGTCTTGTGGGATCCATTGTGGAAATTCTTTAATCACTTCATTTCCGTATGTTTTGAAATCGTCTGTTTCAATCTTAAAGCGAACTTCTACGACTTCTTTCGGTTGTACTAACCCTTGGATAAGATGGTCTAATGTTTCCCCTCGTTCAATTAATCTTGGAAGAAGCATTAAAATCTTCGCGACTACATACGCTCCATCATCTAGGAAGTAATTTTCTTTAAACGCTGCATGACCACTTGTCTCAATAGCCAACTGGCAATCCGTTCCTGCTTCGTTTAACTCGATAGCTTTATTGATAACATTACGATATCCAGAAATATAACGATATTGATGCCCACCTAGTTCTGCAATAAATCTCTTCAAATGTTCTGTAGTTGGCGAGTTCGTTACAATCGTTGTTCCAGGATGTTCACTAATGGCAATCACACTAAGAACTGCAATCAAATTATTTCTATTCAGTAACTCCCCGTCACCAGTTACGACTGCTGCTCTATCCACATCGGTGTCAAAGATTACACCATAATCAGCACCGACCGCAAGCACCTGATTCTTAATACTTTCCATCGCTTCTTTATTGTCTGGATTTGGAATATGATTTGGGAATGTTCCATCAGGATCTAGGAACTGTGAACCTTGAGTGTTAGCGCCTAATACTTCAAGAACCTTTTCAGCGTAAAAACCACCAGCACCGTTTCCAGCATCTACAATAATACGAAGACCTTCAAGCGGTTTTTCTTTCTCGCTTCCACTACCTTTGCGAATCAAGTCTACTAAGTGATTGCTATATCGTTCAAAAATACTTTTTACTTCTATAGTAGAAACAGGTTCTTGTGGGAGTTCTTCTTTCTCGTCTACTAAAGCAATGATGTCACGAATATCACTTGATTCTAATCCGCCTTCACGCGTGAAGAATTTCAAACCATTATAGTAGAAAGGTAAATGACTGGCTGTAAACATCACGGTTGCGTCACAGTTAAACTCTTCAAACTGTGTTGCCATAAACATACTCGGAGTTGTTGCCATTTCAAAATCAATTACGCGAACGCCAAAAGCAGATAACACCTGAATAAATTCTCTTGTTAAGTCCGGACCACTAATGCGGCTATCACGACCAATCCCAACAACTAATTCCGTCACCGTTTTAGATGGGTAACGTTTCTGTAGCCATTTCACAAAAGCACTCGCAATCAAACGACTCTCTTCTACCGTTAGCGTCGCATCAAATTCTTCTGTCGCTATAGCAATGCCTCGAATATCTGAACTTAATTGTAACTCATTGATTTTTGACATGGGAATCCCTCCTTAGTTCTAGCTCTATTCTACCAAAAGCTTCTGTACAATCATAGAAGATTTTTTAATTTTTCCGCAAAGCAAAAAAGCAAGCAGCCTTAGCTACTTGCTCTTTCAACTCAGCTATCATGAGTTATGATTTACGATAGGTTAATTGAATATATCTTTCATACCATAAATCGACATATTCAGGCGAGAACGGCCCTTTTTTGTTATTGATCCAATCCACAAGAATCTCAACGTTTGCCTTCAAGATTTGATCAATCTCTTTTGAATAGTGCATTTGACGGCGATGCAATTCATATTCATCGACATCTAGCAATCTCTTTTCGCCATCCGGGAAAATCTTAATATCTAAGTCGTAATCAATATACTTCAACGCTTCTGCATCTAATACATAAGGTGAAGCCAAATTACAATAGTAAGAAATTCCTTTTTGACGAATCATCGTTACGACATTGAACCAATAATGTTTATGGTAATACAATAACGCTGGCTCTCTCGTCAACCATCTTCTACCGTCGGACTCAGTCACAAGAGTATGATCGTTACAAGCGATAATTGCTTGGTCGCTTGTCTTCAAAATCATGCTGTCGCGCCAAGTGCGATGAAGACTACCATCATGTTTATAACTCTTGACAGTGATGAATTCTCCTTCTCTGGGATTCTGCACCACTATATCCAACTTTCTATATCTATTTAAGAGTAAACTCTTAGTTATTTCAAATCACTAGTAGTATAGCATATTTCTACCATTCTGTGAACAAAAATCAGATTTACGGCGCCTATTCTTATAAAAGCTCTTGAGAAGCGAGTAACTCACACATCTTTCCTTGCACTCTAGACTGTGGCAGCTGTGCCATTTCTTCTTTTGTGACCCATTGGAGCGTACGCGTTGCATGCTGTTCTAACGTTCCTGAAGCCGTTGCACATTGCAATTCAATATCCCAGCGTTGGTGACTGAAAATATGTTTTACGGTTTTCGGTAAAATGCGAGTTGGTTGAAGCTTCATTTTATATAAACTCTCGAATTGAACTTCCAGCGGGATGTTCTGGTTAATTTCGTAAGTCGAATTTTCTTCGGCAATTCCTTCAAATAAATCAATCGATTCTCCCACTGTACTGAAATCACGAATTAATGGGAAATGCCAAAATCCACTTAGCAGGTCTGCTTGCGTATTCTTCTCTACTAAGAAACGTCCCTTGCCATCCTGAATAATAAACGCTCGCCATTTCATCGGCGTTGGTTTCTTCTTCGGTTTCTTAATCGGATAAATATGCATCGTCCCATTTTGATACGCTGCACTAAATTCCTTTACAGGACTCTCTTCAGGTCTCGGATTTACAGGAGATTCGATATCTGATCCTAAATCCATCAAAGCCTGATTAAAGTCCCCTGGACGTTTGGGGTCAATTAAAATCTCTGCAATTTCTTGAAACGCCCAACGATTACTTGGATTTCCAATATCCAAGTTCACTTCAAACAATCGACTAATCACACGCATCAAGTTGCCATCCACTGCTGGCTCTGGCAACCCAAAAGCGATACTTGCGATTGCCCCTGCCGTATACGGCCCGATTCCTTTTAATGAGAGAATCCCTTCATAGGTATTCGGAAATACTCCACCGAACTCTTCCATCACTTGAATCGCTGCTTTTTGCATATTGCGAACACGAGAATAATAACCTAGCCCTTCCCAGCATTTCAACAATACGTCTTCTGGAGCCTCCGCCAAATCTTTTACCGTTGGGAACGTCGCTAAGAAACGCTCGTAATATGGAATGACGGTATCCACTCTGGTTTGTTGGAGCATAATCTCGCTCACCCAAATAGCGTACGGATTACTCGTTCTTCTCCAAGGCAAGTCTCGTTTTTCTTTATCGTACCAATCAAGCAATACTTTTCTGAAACGCTTGATTTTCTCCTCGTCCCACATTTTTACGCCAATATCGGCTAAATCCATTCTTCCTTCTCCATTTCAAACTGCGCAATGGCCTGTTCAATCACACTAGAAGTAAATCCTTTTTGATACAACTTCCCTTTGATTTGATACCAGAGCGCCGATTCATTTTCTTCATATTTTTTAGCAATGCGTCGGTAAATCGTTGCAATCTCCTTCACCGCTAATTCTGCTTCCATCTCGCTTTGCGCTTCAAACGATAAAAACGGAACAACCTCTTCTGCGATTTCCTTCGAATACCCTTTTTGCATCACAAACACTTTTACTTTTTGCTTAGCCACTTTTGGTGTGACACGTTTTTGCCCTTTCAAATACGACTGCGCAATTTGAATCGCATTCTCAAGTTGCTCTTTCAGCGTGTACCCTTCAAGCACGGTTTGAATGACCTTGTCGCTAATGCCTTTCTTCTGTAAATCAAAGATAACAGACTTGGGTCCTTTAAACGTCACAAACTTAGCTTGGTTGAGATAACTTTCCGCATAAAAGGTATCGTTAATAAAGTTCTGTTCATGTAGCTTTCCAAGCACTTCATTAATAATATCTTCGTCAAACTCCAATTTTTCTAATTTCTCATAAACTTCCTTCGTAGAACGAAGCTTGAAGTTTAGAAAGTGCAACGCCTTTTGATAGGCTTGTTGAATACAATCATCATGTTTAATTTCTTCGATTTGTTCTTTTGTCAACTCGGTTCCTTTAAACAAGGCATACTTTACGACCGTTGCCTCATCGACACCAAACGCAAAAGCATCATTCAAATAAATATTGTAGCGGCCTTTTTTCTTTTGAGCCTCAATTTTTGTAATGACCATATTCCCACACTCCATTCTACATAGAAATATTTTAGCAAAATACAAAGATGAATAAAAGCTTGCCTGCCTACTTCTCATTAATACATACGAAAAAAAGGCTCAAACGAGGTGAACCTTTCTTCGTTTAAACTTATTAAATTAGTCTTTATCCATTCCCATTGCACGCATAATTGCTTTTGCAATTTCTACGATTGGAACGATTGAGAATGCTGCTCCAACTACGAACAACCATTGTTCAGCTGTAAGAATCGCCACATCAAATACAGTTGTTAATCCAGGAATCACCATAACGCTTAAAAGCATTGCTGCTGATAATAGGATTGCGTAGTTGAACAACTTGTTCTTGAACGCGCCAACTGTGCCAAGTGATTTGTACACTGACTTCACGTTGAATGCGTGGAACAATTGGATTAAACCTAATGTTGCAAACGCCATTGTTTCACCAACTGGGTTCCCCCAATTAGCAATATGAGTTGCATACCAGAATACAAATAATGTAATTCCACCTTCGAAGAAACCTTGGTAGAAGATACTTGGTAACACACCGTTTGATAAGAAGTTCGAACTCTTACCGCGTGGTGGGTGATTCATGATATCCGCTTCAGCTTCTTCAAGACCTAAAGCAATCGCTGGGAATACGTCTGTTACTAAGTTGATCCATAAGATATGGATTGGTTCTAGAATTGACCAACCAGCCATTGTCGCAACGAACATTGTCATTACTTCACCGAAGTTTGCAGACAGTAAGTATTGAACAGCTTTTTGGATATTCGCGAATACTTTACGTCCTTCTTCAACGGCTACGACGATTGTTTCGAAGTTGTCATCGGCAAGTACCATATCTGAAGCTCCTTTAGAAACCTCAGTACCTGTAATCCCCATACCAACACCGATATCAGCTTGTTTAAGTGAAGGAGCATCGTTTACTCCATCCCCTGTCATCGAAACAACTTTACCATTCTTTTGCCAAGCTTTTACGATACGAACTTTATGCTCTGGAGACACACGAGCGTATACAGAGTAAGTTTCAACAGTACGTTCTAATTCTTCATCAGAAATATCGTTTAATTCTCCACCAGTTAATACTCCGTCTTCTTGATCTGGACGAAGGATACCTAAACGTTTTGCAATCGCTTGGGCTGTATCACGGTGGTCCCCAGTAATCATAATTGTACGGATACCAGCTGATTGAGCTACTTTAATCGCAGCCGCTGCTTCCTTACGTTCTGGGTCAATCATTCCTACTAAACCAGCAAAGATTAAATCATGTTCGATTGAATCTGTATCCACTGTTTCAGGAAGAGTATCAATCACTTTGTATGCCATCGCTAACACACGAAGCGCTTGAGTAGCCATCTCTTTGTTTAATTTCATCAATGTTGTGCGGTCATCTTCAGTAAACGCAGAAACCTCACCATGTTTTTCAATCTTAGTCACACGGTCTAATAACATATCTGGAGCACCTTTTGTTGCAACCAAGTATTTACCGTCTTCTAATTGATGAATGGTTGTCATTAATTTACGAGTTGAGTCGAATGGAACTTCCGCAATACGTGGAATGTTTACTAACTCTTCACGTACATCATAGTTTTTATCAAGACCGTATTGAACCATTGCAGTTTCAGTTGGGTCTCCTAATAATGAATTGTCTTGAGAAATCTTAGTATCGTTAGCTAAGTTCATTACACGAAGCGCGATGTTGTCTTTAGAAATTTCTTCTGACGCATCATGAATTTCGTTGTCATAGACCATTTTTTCAACAGTCATTTGGTTAAGTGTTAATGTACCTGTTTTATCTGAACAGATAATTTCAACACCACCTAATGTTTCAACGGCTGGCAATTTACGAACAATCGCGTTACGTTGTGCCATTTTTTGAGTTCCTAATGCAAGGATAATTGTAGAAATCGCTGGTAACCCTTCTGGAATTGCAGCAACGGCAATCGCAATCGCTGTTAATAACATATGAGTCCATTCATTTCCTCTAAGCATCCCTACCACGAAGATAATCACGGCAATTACTAAGATCATGATTGTTAGCCATTTACCAAGAGCATCTTGGTTTTCTTGAAGTGGTGTTTTACTTTCTTCAGTATTTGCTAACATATTAGCGATTTTACCAACTTCTGTATTCATACCAGTACTTGTAACCACACCAACAGCACGGCCGTAAGTTACGTTTGTACTTGAGAACGCCATATTTGTACGGTCTCCAATTCCCACTTCATCCCCTGAAGGAATCACTAAGTCTTTATCAACTGGAACAGATTCCCCTGTTAAAGCAGACTCTTCGATTTTCACTGTGTTTACTTCGAATAAACGCATATCCGCTGGCACGACATCCCCAGCTTCAAGGATAACAACGTCACCTACTACGATATCTTCCCCTTTAATATGTTCAACGTGTCCATCACGTAAAACACTTGCTACAGGAGAAGCCATTTTCTTCAACGCTTCGATAGCTTCTTCAGCTTTTGATTCTTGGAAGACACCTAGTACAGCGTTTAATAACACTACCGCTAAAATGATAATCGCATCCGTTGGGTCGGGTTCACCTTGGTGAGCAAACATAGACACAACCGCCGCCACTAAAAGTACTAAAATCATGAAGTCTTTAAATTGATCCACAAATTTTTCTAATAGTGATTTTTTCTTTCCTTCTTGTAACGTGTTTGCACCGTATTTTTCAAGTCTTGATGCCGCTTCTTGTGAGCTTAAACCTGAAGGACTTGATTGTACTTCTTTAAACACATCTTCAACAGACTGTAAATATACGGGTTTTGTTTGTTGTTCCAACAAAATACACTCCTTTTCTTTTTCTATAAAAAGAGAGACTTATGCCCATCATCCTTTTGATAATAAACATAAGTCTCACTGTTCAAGATAATACCAGCGAGAATTCGCTTGCTGTTGATATTATCGCAACGATTGGTTGCCAGTTACTCCCTTATAGAGATTGATTATTGTTGTAGTTACTATACCAAATAAGTATAAGATTTGCAAATTTTTTAGATAAATTGTTAACCTTTCTTTTTACCTAAATTTCGCGGATTTTAGCCAAATCCAACCGTTCCAATGACGGCGCATTTTTCGAGATAAAGTACTCATCAAGCGGTTTAGCTTTCAGATTCATCGCTTGTAGTTTTTCAGCAATCATCGGCGTTTTCTTAAACACCCATTGCGTCCCATGAAGGATTCCTTCACCGACACCTGATGTCAAAAGCCACTTCTTAGCACGCTTACTTTTTTCACTATAATCTTCTACCATCGCTTTACGATGTTTCGCAAACATTCCATTTTCAATAAAGAGCGTAAATGTCTTTTGCATCATCACATTCGAATCATAGTCCATCCATTGCTTCCGTTTCGCAAAAGATTCAACTAACTCTTTTGGCAACACTACAATTCCAATTTTCAAAGCTGAGAATAAAATTGACGAGAAAGATTTAACGTAGATAACTCGCCCATCCATATCATAATAATGAAGCGGCGTCGCATTCCCTTCGACAAAGTCCGCCATATAGTCGTCTTCGATAATATAGACTGAGTACTTGCTTGCTAGTTCCACAATCTTCTTTTTCGTAGACTCACTATAACTTCCGCCAAGCGGATTATGAAACCTGGAAATCGTATAGAATAGCGAAAACTCTCCACTCGCGAATAATTTTTCTAATCGATTTAAATCAATTTCACCATCCATCTTACGTTCAATCGTTTCGTAAGGAATGTTCAAGTGCTTCACCAACTCATTCATTCGTGCATAAGTTGGTTGCTCTAACAATACTTTTTTCCCTTGAATCAATTGCAATAAAATATAAAGCGCTTGTTGCGTCCCGGTTGTTATGACTAGTTGTTCCTTTGCAGCATACACCCCATACTCTTCTAAAATAGGCATTAACGCCTGAATCAATTCATCCATCCCAGAAGCTTGTTCTTTTTTGGTTAGCTTTAAATCTTGTGCACTGGCAAGCGATTGATTAAAGCAGATGCGCAAGTCCTCAATCGGAAGTTGTGAATAATCTTCCTCGGATTCTTCCAATTGTTTTGTTTCTGAATTCTTTAATACATAATAGCCACTTTTTTCGACCGCATAAATAAAACTTTCATCTTTTAAACTACGCAAGGCACGTTGTACCGTATCCTTATTTACTCCATAGCGTGCAACTAATTCTCGAATTGAAGGAAGTTTATCCCCCTTTTGTAGATTCCCGTTTAATATTTCCTCTTTTAATGCATTTGCTAATTGCTGGTATTGATACATGACACACCTCCACTGTACCGGTACAGTTTGTTTTCATCCCTATTGTATCCTCACCTGTCCCGTTTTACAATACAGATACATTGAAACTCGAGGAATAGATATGAAAAAAATATTAATCGCAAACGACTTGCCAGGAATTGGCAAAGTTGCACTCGCACCCGCTATCCCGATTTTCGCTTGTTGTCAGATTGAAACGATGCTACTGCCTACAGTACTTCTTTCATCTCATACCGGCGGATTTAAAAACATCGCCATCGCAGAGCAAACAGCGTTTATGAAGCAATCTTTAAAACAATGGCAAGAATTGGACTTAAAACCGGATGCTGTTTTGACAGGATACTTCAGAAACTCGGAACAAATTGAACTAGTGGTAGATACCATTGGAAAACTGCCTGCATCTACACAAGTTTTTGTAGATCCGATTATGGCGGATAACGGAAAACTGTATAGCGGATTTACAGCAGAACATGTTGAAGCCATGAGAAAACTTATTCAAAAAGCTGATGTGATTTATCCAAATATTACAGAAGCCTGTCTATTAACAGATACGCCCTATCCTTCTGGAAAAATCACGATGGACTTTACAAGGGAGTTAGCTAAGAAACTAGCCGAACTTGGACCAGAGTACATCATTATTACGGGTTGCCCTGACAGCGAAGAGCTCACAGGCGTTCAACTTTATACTAAAAAGACGGATTCATTTTTTGATTTCTATAAAACAAAGTATCCGCATCATTTTTACGGAACAGGTGATACACTAGCGGCTCTTGCAACTGCATGCTTCTTACAAGAGATGCCTATAGAAGACGCATTGTCATTCACGTTGCAATTTATCGACGAAGTGCTTCAATTGAGTAGCCAACAACCTGAACAAATTCCATTCGGCCTTCCAATCGAGAAAAAACTTGGAATGCTAACCACAAAATTTACTACTGAGGTGTCATTATGAAAAATACAGATTTAAGAGATTTAGTTCAAACAAGCTTATTCGCAGCTTTAATTTATTTGGGAGTTAGCGTCTTTAGAATCCCAATGCCATTCACAACACAGTTCGTTCATTTTGGAAACGCGCTTGTAGTAATCGGATGCTTACTTTTCGGAACAAAACAAGGAGCAATAGCCGCTTCAATCGGTTTAGGACTTTTCGACATCCTCAATAATTACGCCGATGTTGCTTGGCAAACCGTTCTTGAATCCTTAATCGTCTGCTATGTGATTCATCTTGTATACGAAAAAGCAATGAATAAAGATGACAAAACCGCAAACGTTATTGTAGTCGGCATTGTTGCTGCTATCGTAAAAATTATCCTCAATATCATTAAATACACATTCTTACGAGGAATGATCGTCGGTGGTCTCGCATTAACACCAGCATTCCTTCAAGCCATCAATAAAATTACAGGAACGTTTGGATCAGCTATCTTCACAGTAGTTGCAGTCCCAATCGTTTATCCACTCTTCAAAGAAGCACTAAAACGAGTAAGAAGATAAACAAAACAGCTATTACGATTGAATTCGTAATAGCTGTTTCTTTTTTCCTCCACAGAGGGCTATTAGAACCCCCTTGATTGTTTTCAAAAAAGAAAGAACTCCTTGTAGTTATTATGGCAATGGTAGGAACTTATAACCAATGTGAATTAGGGAGAGTTACGGTCATTCGTTACTCTCCCTTTGAAGCTTGGTAAGCTTGAGACTCAGGCTCAAGCTGGTATCCTACCATTTCTGCCATAATAACAACTCCAAAGGAGTTCTTTCTATTAATTTAGTCTAAATAATACAAGGGGTTCTAATAGCCCTCTGGATTTTTCTTTTGCCAGTTCCATGAGTCTCGAACCATATCATTCAAGTTCTTTTCAGCTACCCATCCTAGCACTTCTTTTGCTTTAGAAGCATCCGCATAACAAGTTGCGATATCCCCTGCACGACGAGGTGCAATTTTATAAGGAATATCCACTCCGTTTTCTGAGATAAATGCTTTTACTAAATCTAATACACTGTATCCAATACCAGTACCTAAGTTAAAGACTTTTGCACCTTTTTGAGCTGCATTGTTTTTAACCGCAAGTACGTGCCCACGAGCCAAGTCAACAACGTGGATGTAGTCACGAACCCCAGTACCATCATGTGTATCGTAGTCGTCTCCAAATACGCTTAAGAATTCGCGTTTACCAACAGCCACTTGAGTGATGTATGGCATTAAGTTGTTTGGAATTCCGTTTGGAGCTTCTCCGATTAGGCCACTTTCATGCGCTCCGATTGGGTTGAAGTAACGTAAGTTTGTGACTGACCAGTCGCTATCTGAGAAAGCAACGTCATTTAAGATTTGTTCAAGCATTACTTTTGTGTAACCATAAGGGTTTGTTGCGCTTGTTGGCATTTCTTCTTTAAAAGGAACCACATTGTTCATACCATATACTGTTGCACTTGAACTGAACACGATGTCTTTTACGTTAAATTGACGCATTACGTCTAATAATACTAATGTTCCTGTAATGTTGTTGTGATAGTATTCTAAAGGTTTTTCAACAGACTCTCCCACAGCCTTGAACCCTGCGAAATGAATTACTGAATCAATGTTTTCTTTTTCAAAAACAGATACTAAGAAATCACGATCAAGAATGTCTCCTTCATATAGAGGGAAATCTTTTCCTGTGATTGTTTTTAAACGATTTAATACTTCTGGCGAGCTGTTTGAGAAGTTGTCAACGATCACAACCTCAAATCCAGCTTTATCTAATTCGATAACTGTATGAGAACCGATATACCCTGCTCCACCTGTTACTAAAATTGCCATTTTTGCTTCCTCCCTTAGTTCAACACATCTTCTACGTGATCTTTTTGTAATGTTAAAATACGTGGACCATCTTTTGTAATAGCCAATGTATGTTCAAATTGGCAGCTTAGTCCACCATCTAATGTATGAGCTGTCCAACCATTACTTTCCATTTCTGCTTTCCAAGTACCAGTATTCACCATCGGTTCAATAGTGATGACCATTCCCTCTTTCAAGCGAAGGCCTTTTCCAGGTTCGCCGTAGTGAGGAACTGCTGGGCTTTCATGAATCGTTGGCCCAATTCCGTGTCCAATAAAGTCACGAACAACCGATAAACCTTCACTCTCAACATAAGTTTGAATCGCGTGACCGATATCCCCAATACGATTGCCAACTTTTGCTTGTTGAATTCCTAAATATAAAGCTTTCTTTGTTACTTCATATAAATGATCAATTTCTGGAGTACTTTCTCCAACAATATAGCTCCAGCAAGAGTCTGACAAAGCACCTTTAAGTTCCACACAGAAATCCACTTTTACTAAGTCGCCTGATTTTAATGGTTTACGACGTGGGAATCCGTGACAGATTTCGTCATTAATACTTTGGCATGTTGCGTATTTATACCCCTCGTATCCAATCTGCGGCGCTGAACCACCCGCTTCTTCGATTTTCTTTTGAACAAATTGGTCGATGTCCCAAGTAGTGACACCAGGTTTAATAAAATCACGAAGTTGCACATGAATCGATGCTAAAAGCGCACCTGATTCTTCCATCGCATCAATTTCGCGTTTTGATTTTAAAGTAATCATGTAATAAACTCATCCTTTCTAGTCTCCCCGTCATTATAGCATAGAACGAATGCAAAGAGAAAGAGCCTGTTCTGAAATGTTAATAGACTCTTAACTAAAAAAAGACTGACAAAGTTTCCTTTGTCAGCCTTCCTATTTCCTCTTATATTATAAGTGGTCAGTTGGTGCTACTGTAATTGGCTCAACGGATTGAGTCGGTGCTGTTTCTGTTGTCGTTTCAGCAGTCGTTGATTCAGTAGTCGTTGTTGTTTCAGTCGTTGTTGTTTCAACTGTTGTTTCTTCTGTCGTTACTTCTTCAGTTGTCGCTGCTTCTGTTGTCGCTTGGCTTGAAGTTGTTCCTTCAGTCGTTGTTGAAACGTCCTCGCGAATGAATCCTACATATCTATAACAACCCATGTCGATTAGACTTTGTTCATATGGAGTTACTGCAGAAACTGAAGTTGTTGCTGCCGCTGACCCCGCTGCTACTAATCCAATCATTAAGATTGTTTTCTTAGCTTTCTTATTTGATACTACAAAGTAAGCTGCTCCTGATAATGATACGATACCAAAAACCGCTAGAATTGTTGTCGAAGATGACCCCGTGTTTGGTAAAGTGTCGCCTAATGGGCATTTCCCTTTATCCAACTCATAGACGAACAATGTTGCTTGGCCAGCAAGTGCAGGTGTAGTTGGTTCACCTGATTGAATCGCCTCACGTTGTTCTTTCGTTAAATCAGCAATGTTTACTGATTGCACTTGAGGAGTCTCAGCATTCGCTACTTTAGAAGCGGACATTCCAACAAAAGCAAATAACATTACTACTACAGCACATAGTTTTAACCATTTGTTTTTCATCTGATTTTCCTCCTTAAATTTTATGTTTAAATTATAATGTTTCTTTGAATATATTTCAAATATTTTCCATTATCTTATATACTTTTTAACATATTTATAGCTTTTTTCCCTCAAAAGGAACTTTTTGGAAACATTAATTTCCAAATGTTTCCAAAACTATTCCGAAAAATTCCGAGTCTTTTTTATCTCCGTAAGATCTTTTCCAATAATAAAAGGATTGTTAAAACTTAATTTAACAATCCTTCTCTATTCTTATAAATGATCATTCGGAGCAACCACTTGTGGTGCTGATGATGTTGTACCAGGTGTCGGCGCCTCAGTTGTAGGCTCTTCTGTTGTGGTTGTGGTAGTAGTCGTTGTAGTTGTTGACTCAGTAGTCTCTTCTGTAGTTGTAGTTGCTTCAGTAGGTTCTGCTGTTGTCGCTTCAGTAGTCGCTTCTGTTGAAGTTGTTGACTCTGTAGTTGTTTCACCAGACTCATGGGAGAATCCTACATAGCGATAGCAGTTCATTTCTGATTGTTTTTCGTCAGCGGAAACTACTGATGTTGCAGCTACCGCTCCTGATAATACAAGACCTGCCATTAATACCATCTTCTTACCATTTTTGTTTGATACTAAGAAGTATGCAGCACCTGTTAACGCTAAGATTCCTGCAACCATCATCAATGCTTGCGAACCAGTACCAGTTTCTGGTAATGCTGGTGCTAATTGACATGCGTTTTTATCGTACGCATATACTAATAAAGTACGTTCGCCTTCTTTTGCTGGAGTTGGCTCGCCAGGTTGAATCGCTTCACGTTGTTCTTTCGTTAAATCAGCGATATTTACAGTAACTACTTCTGGAGCCGCTGCTTGAGTAACCGTATTTGACAATAACCCAAACACTCCAATCATCATTAGTAACACTAAAATTCTTGAACTGATTTTTTTCAAAATAAATTTCCCCCTTAACTTTATACCTTCAGGAGTATACTGTATCGAAATTCAAAACGCAACTTTCACTCGGTTAACGAATAAAAAGACCGAAGTCATTAACTCCGGTCTTTATCTTCTATTATAAATAATCAATCGGCGCAACTGTTATAGACTCTGTCGAAGTTGTTGCTTCAGTCTGTGTAGTTGGTTCCTCTGTCGTTGTTGTTGTAGTCGTTGTTGCTTAAGTAGTCGTTGTTGGCTCTTCTGTTGTTGTTTCAGTAGTTGACTCTGTCGTTACTAAAGTTGTTGTTTCTTCTTGTGTAGTGGAACTACTTGTAATGTAGTATCCAATATAGTCATAACAATCAACTTGTTCAGGCGTTAAATCATTTTGTCCAACTACTTGACCAAGAATTGAGCTGTCCGCTGCTAAAACTTCAACTTGAGTCGCAAGAAACGCCCCTGCTCCTCCAAGTACTAAAACAGTTTTGGCAACTCGAGAAACTTTGTTTGATTTCACTAAGTATAAACCGCCAGCTACTAAAATAATTGAGAATACAAACGTAATTGTATTTTCTGCTGTACCTGTACTTGGTAATTCTTTTTCATGCTTTGGCTTCGATACACCACAAGTTCCGTTTTTCTTATAAACAAAAGTTACTTGCGATCCAGCTTGTACATCTGCTTCAGTAGGTTTACCTTGTTTGATATCTTTTCTAATGGATTCAGTTGTCTTATCATAATCAACATAATTCACACTTGCGGCAGATGCAGGCGTTGCTACACTGACTCCTGGTATTACTGTTGCTAACGTTGCTAATAAAATCTTCGTAAATTTCTTCATCGATTCATCTCCCTCTATTTTTTCGTTACAGCTCATCCTACTGTATTCCATTTTAAAAAGCAATTAATTCTACCACCTTGCACTTGTTCTTTCTCTGCCTTTTCATTGGACTTAGAAAATGAAAAAAGCCCGGATCATATCCGGACTCTTGATTCATTATAAACGATCAGTTGGTGCTACAGTATAGGGTTCTGTAGAAGTTGTTGCCTGCGTTTGAGTTGTAGGCTCTTCTGTCGTTGTTGTTTCAGTGGTTGTCGTTGCTTCTGTTGTTGTTGTTGGTTCTTCCGTTGTTGTTTCAGTCGTTGTTGTTGATTCTGTCGTCACAACTGTTGTCGTTGTTCCAGCAGTCGTAGTCTCTTCTGAAATATAGAAACCAACGTAGTCATAGCAATCGATTTCCTCAGGATCTAAGTTCATTTGTTCAATGATTTGACCTAAGATTGAGCTATCTGCTGCTAAAACCTCTCCTTGGAAAGCAAAGAATGTTCCTAAGCCACCAAGTACTAAAACTGTTTTAGCAATATTGCGCATCTTGTTTGATTTCACTAAGTACAGACCACCTGCTACTAACACAACTGCAAAAACTGCTGAAACAGTGTTTGCTACTGTACCAGTATTTGGTAATTCCGGACCTCGTTTTGGAATCGATACGCCACAAGTATTATTCTTTCTATATACATAAACCGCGTGCGAACCATCTTTCAAGTCAGCCTCAGTCGGTTTACCTTGTTTAATTTCTTTTCTTACGTTTTCAGTTGTTTTGTCATAATCTACATAGTGTACTGTTGCAGCTTCAGTAGTTGAAGATACCGTTACACCGATGATAAAAGTTAATAAAGTCGCTACTAATAATTTAGATATTTTTTTCAAGCTATGCATTCCCCCTTTTTTCTTAATAGCCCACTATTGTACTGTATCTATTTTTAGATTGCAAAATTAGTGGATTAGATTCATAACCAACTTTCGTCACTTAAGAGGAAATTTTTAGAAACAGTCAGTTACTTTTAAAAATGGTCCGTTGGTACTACTGTATATGTTTGTTCAGTTGTTGTTTCTTCAGTAGTAGTCGTTTCCGTTGTAGCTTCAGTCGTTGTAGTCTTCGGTTCTTCCGTCGTTGTTTCAGTCGTTGCTTCCGTTGTCACTTCAGCAGTCGTTGAAGATTCAGTGGTTGTAGTCGTATTCTTCTCAATAATATAACCAATATAAATTGTACATTCTTCTTCAACGAATGACGACCCTGCTGAAACTAAGCTTGTGCTCGCAGCAGTACCAGACAATACCAAACCTACAATTAAAATAAATTTCTTTCCGTTTTTATTAGTAACTAGAAAATACCCAGCTCCTGTCAACGCCAAGATACCTAGACTAACCATTATCATCGTCGAATCAGTTCCGGTCTTCGGTAATTGACATACTTCTTTATTGTAATCATACACGAGGATCACTCGTTCCCCATCAAGAGCTTCATAGTTTGGTTCACCCTTTTGAATCTGTTCTTTCTGCTGTGGGGTTAAATCATTAAATTGCACAGTAACCACTTCTGGCTGTGATGCTTCTACTAATGGATTCGTATAAATTCCGAAAAGTCCCAATAACATGATGAATGTCGCTAATTTAAAAGTTATTCCCTTCATGCATTTTCTCCTATCTATACTCATATTCCATTATATTATCACATAATTCTCCAACGAACTCAAACAATCCTTGTGTAAATTCACAAACTTTTCAAATTCCCTCTTACTCACCTCTAAAATCAGGTACAAAAAAACTGACGAAGTTTCCTTCGTCAGTTGCTTTTTAACCTAAATTATAAGTGATCATTAGGATAGACTTCGGCACCACCAATTGTAGTTTCTTCTGTCGTAGTAGTTGTTGTTGCTTCAGTAGTCGTTGTTGACTCTGTAGTCGTTGTTGATTCTGTTGTTGTAGTAGACTCTGTAGTTGACTCAGTAGTCGCTTCAGTTGTTGTAGTTGCTTCTGTAGATTCTGCTGTTGTAGCTTCTGTAGTAGCTTCTGTTGAAGTTGTTGACTCTGTTGTTGTTTCACCAGACTCACGGATGAATCCTACATATTTGTAACAGCTATCGTCCGATAAAGTTTCATTTGCAGATACAACTGATGTTGCAGCAACTGCTCCTGATAATACAAGACCTGCCATTAATACCATCTTCTTACCATTTTTGTTTGATACTAAGAAGTATGCAGCGCCTGTTAATGCTACGATTCCCGCAACCATCATCATTGCAGTTGAACCTGTCCCAGTTTCTGGTAAAGCTGGTGCTAATTGACATGCGTTTTTGTCGTACGCATATACTAATAAAGTACGTTCTCCTTCTTTTGCTGGAGTTGGTTGTCCAGGTTGAATCGCTTCACGTTGTTCTTTTGTTAAATCAGCGATATTTACAGTAACTACTTCTGGAGCCGCTGCTTGCGCTACTGTATTTGAAAATAGTCCTACAAGACCTAATAAAGTTACGATAACTAATAATTTTGCAGATAGTTTTTTCATTTATCTCTTCCTTTCTTTTTTGACTGCCGAAACATAGTAACATATCAAAAAAATGATTGCAAATAATTACCTTTGATAGGCATCATTTTAAACATTTCACAATATTTTATTAGAACTAAATGAAACAATATTCATTAAACCGTATTTGTTCTTTTAGATTTTCGTTTTCATATTTTCATTTTCACAATCGTTCTATTTTAAAATACCCCATTATCCTTCCCTCTCCAACAATACACTGTTCATTTACACAAAAGAAAAAAAGAGACCTTCGGATTCGGTTGCACTTAGCGAAGTCCCTGCTCTGGTGTCTTTATTCGCACTACAACTATACACAGCACAAATTTATCGGTAAACAAAAATACTGCTCCCTTTCGGACTTTATAATAGCAGTAATGGGAAGTCGCAACCGATGTGAAATAGAGGGAGTAAGTAATTTATTCCCTACTCCCTCTTTGAAGCTCGGTAGTGATTGAGACTATAGGCTCAATCCGGTGCCTCATTACAGCTATTATAAAAACGTCCATAGTCTTTTCTCACACTACAACTATATAAAGCCAAATCGCATTTCATTTGTACAAAAGAAAAAAGAGACCTTCGGATTGAACAGCATCCAAATAGCGTCTCTTTTCAAGTGTCTTTATTCGCATAAAAACTATATACAGCACAAATCTATTTCTAAAGAAAAATACTGCGCCTTTCGGACTTTATAATAGCAGTAATGGGAAAGAGCAACCGATGTGAAATAGAGGGAGTATGGAATTCATTCCCTACTCCCTCTTTGAAGCTCGGTAGTGATTGAGACTTTAGGCTTAATCCGGTGCCTCATTACAGCTATTATAAAAACGTCCGAAAGGACAAGCAGTATTTTTAACTATTTTTTAGCACTAATCGAGTTCGATTTGGCCTGTGTATAGTTTGTAGTAGACGCCGCGTTTGTCCATAAGGCTCTCATGGTCTCCGCGTTCGATAATCTCACCGTGATCCATTACCATAATCACATCTGAATTACGAATCGTAGATAAACGGTGGGCAATTACAAATGAAGTACGACCTTCCATCAATTGGTCCATACCACGTGAAATCAACGCTTCTGTATGGCTATCGATTGAACTTGTTGCTTCATCGAGAATTAATACTTTAGGGTTCGCAACAGCAGCACGCGCAATTGCGAGTAATTGACGTTGCCCTTGAGACAAGCCTTCTCCGTCTCCTGTAATTTCTGTTTGGTATCCTTGTGGAAGACGTTTGATAAAACTATGGGCGTTAGCAAGTTTTGCCGCTTTAATGATTTCATCATTCGTCGCATCCAAGTTCCCATAACGAATATTATCCGCAATCGTTCCAGTAAATAAATGCGTATCTTGCAACACGATAGAAATCGTCTTACGTAAGTCATCTTTCTTAATCTTCGTTACTGGAATCTCATCGAAAGTAATCACTCCAGAATCGATTTCGTAGAAACGGTTGATTAAGTTTGTAATCGTTGTTTTACCAGCACCTGTTGCCCCAACAAAGGCTACTTTTAATCCTGGTTCAGCCCAAACATTGATATCTTTCAAGATACGTACACCTGGTACATAGCCAAAGTCAACATTGTGTAATTGAATGTTTCCGACAACTGGAATATGTTTGTCTCCATCCACCCAGTACCATTGATTTGGATCGCGTTGGTCCAGAGTAACCGTTCCTTCGTCGACTTCAGGTTCTTCACGAAGAATGGCAAAGATACGTTCTGCCCCGGCCATCGCACTAAGAAGTACGTTCATTTGTTGAGACATTTGGCCAAGTGGTTGTGCGAATGTTCTTGAGAATTGTAGGAATGAGGCAAGTCCCCCAATATCCATCGCATTAATAATCACTAAGTATCCACCAACTGCTGCGGTAATCGCATAGTTCACGTAACTGATGTTTCCTAAGATTGGGAACATGATACTTGAATAGAATTGCGCGTTATTGGCAGCTTCTTGAAGTTCAGTGTTGCGTTTATTGAATTC